>DATMEE010000609.1:0-13701 GCA_035557035.1 Phycisphaerae bacterium | reverse complement strand
CCGCCCTAAATGCATACCGAAGACTATGAAGGCGTTCATAATCGGGCCATCGAAGAATTGAATGCAATGTTGTCCGTACATTCTTTTTCCGCGCGGCAGTCGACAGAGTTACGAGACTGCGCAATTCATCAGTGGACGTTGGATTTGGGGTTCGTAAAGCATCTCGTCCATCTCACACATTCAATCCCATTGGTTGCATCATTTTCCATTGCATTTGTCATCGAGTGTCCATTGGAAGCGAACCCGGATCCAAGATTGATCGGTCTACCAGTTGAGGCCATCCTCTCCAGGCCACCCGAAGGTTTTTGGCCGACATTGATGGCTCGTCCCGAAGGTTGGCGGATAGGAAACTATATTGCAAGACGAATCAGAAACGCCGAGCAGGCGTTAGTTTGGTTTCAGCAGTTTTGTACTCCTCAAGGATGTATCGATTTTATCAATAGGGAAATGTTGCCGCGTGCCGGAGGCATTGAGAGAACTCGAAAGCGCCTTGAGCCATTTCTAAAGTACTTGAACTCGCTTCCGCAAAATGAATGAGGCCGCGCGCCGTCAATGAGCCGGCGGACCGCTACAATCTCTGCGTTCTCTGCGTCTCTGCGAGAAACGGCCGTCAGAATTCCTGCCGCTGGAATTTGCGGACGCCGATCCACATCGACGCCGCAAACGAGCCCAGATTCAGCGCCATCAGAGCCACGAGCGCCCACTTTGAGTTTACAGAAGTCAGCGTTAGCCGCCCCGCCTGCGCCATCTCCCAGCAGACCCACCCGAACAGTGCCACGCTCACGGCCACCAGCCCCACCGACGCGATCAGGTTCACCGTCCCCCCCAGTCCAGACGAAATCCGGCCAGCGCTCTGCTCCGCATAATTCGGCAACACCGCGCCAAACCCCACCGCCAGCGCGCACAGTCCCGCGCAGGCCGCCAGCGTGCAGATGATCTGGAGCGTCGCCAGACCGGCCGGCAGCTCCACCGCCCGGATCGACAGCCACGTGACCGGAAGCGCCGTCCCCGCCGTCACCGTCATCGCGAAGCAGAACTTGGCCCACATCACGCTGCTGCGCCCCAGCGGCCAGAGCGCCACCAGCCAGATCTGCTGCCCCTCCAGCGACATCATCGGAAACACGAAGCGGCTGGTGAAGGTCGAAAGGATGAGCGTAATCGCGCCGAAATTCAGAAAGCAGATCAGCGCCTGCCACTCCGTCGGAAACCCTTCCGTCCGGCTGCGCGGCAGATAAACGAGATACATCGACAACAATCCGAACAGAATCACCAACTGCGACCACTGCATCGGATCGCGAAGAAAGTTCCGCACGTCCTTAAGAATGAGAAACCGCATTCTTCGCGGAAGATAGAAGAACGCGATGCGCGTCACGAGGCTCGTCGCCCCCGAAGTGTGCCGCCGCGGCCGGTGCGGCGCGGACTGGGCCCGCGCGAACGCCGGCAGCAGCTTCGCCGCGACGATAATGTGTCCCCACCAGCTCAAAAATGCAGCCGTCGCAACGGTGACGAACAGATAGAACGCGGCATCCATGGGCCGATCCGCGATTGATAACTCGATGGCCCGAGCGACCCAGCTCGAAGGCAGCAGCGCGGCCTTCAGATAGCTCAGCTCGCTCAACAGGTTGTCGACGAGCTGTTTGGATACGCTCTCGGAAAACAGATTCCACAACCGCCCCCACCAAATGATGACTCCAAGAATCACCACCAGCAGCGCATACATCGCCGCCCGCTTCGCAATCCGTGGAAGAAAAAGCGCCACCGCCAGAGCCGTGAGCAGGCCAATCGCGCCGGGGATCGGAACAAAACCCAGAAACGCAACCAGGAACACCACGTAAAAGTGCCACGGCAGTCCCTGCACCTGCCCGATCGCGGCCATCAGCGGCAAACCCAGCAGCACCAGCGACCAGCTTGAGAAAAAGAGCGATTCTAGAAATAGCACGGCCACAACGTTTCGCGGGGGATTGGGCGTCGTGAGAAGAAAGCCCGGCTCGTCGCGCCCGAACAGCGCTCCGTAAATCAGAATCGCGGTGGAGAACGCGAGAAGAATGGTCATCGAAAAAAAGAAGAGATGAAAAATCAGCGGCAGCGCGATGATCGCCTCTTCCTCAAAACGGCGGATATAAACCAGCAGATGATCGAAAATGAAATACAGCCCGCCCCAAATCGTCGCCACGAAAACGATGATCAGCAGAAGCTGCAGCGGACTCTGATCCACGAGCTGTCGAAGCCGATTTCGCAGCAGCCGCAATTTCAGGCGAAGCAGCAGGCCAACAGAGGGCACGGCCGCGGATTTCGTTGTATCAACGCTCATGTCAGACAACCGCGGCCTCATGCCGCTCCGGCGGCTCCTGCGGATTGGTGAGATCGAGAAAGATGTCTTCCAGCCGATGCTCCTGCCGCGCCTTGGCCTTCAACTCCCCCAGCGTGCCGCACGCGACGATCCGCCCGTGATTGATGATGCCGATCCGATCGGCGATCGCCTCGGCCACGTCGAGCGTGTGCGTGGACATGAACACCGTGCGCCCGGCATCGGCCCACGCCCGAAACAAATCCTTCACTGAGCGGGCGGTTCGCGGATCAAGCCCGACCATCGGCTCATCAACGACAAGCACCTCCGGCTCATGAAGCAACGCCGCCGCAAGTACGACACGCTGCTTCATCCCGTGCGAAAAGCTCTCGGCAAGCTGATCGGCAAACGATTTAATCGACAACCGCTCCATATACTCGTTCACCCGGGCTTCCAAGGTGCGGCCGCCCAGCGAGTACATCTGCCCCACGAACACCATGAATTCGCGGGCAGTCAGCTTGCCGTACAGAAATGGCTGATCCGGAACGTACGCGAGGTGCGACTTGGCCTGCTGCGCTTCGGTCGCCATCGGATGACCGCACACGGTTATCTTCCCGGCGTCCGGCGTGAGCAGTCCGGTGATCATTTTGATCGTGGTCGTCTTGCCCGCGCCGTTGGGCCCGAGAAACGCGAACACTTCGCCACAGCCGACGTGCAATGAGATGCCGTCCACCGCGCGAAGGCGGCCATAACATTTCGTGACGGCTTCAAGCTCAATCGCCATTGTGTCTCTCGGCTACGGCCGGAAAGGCGGGATTCTACCCGGCTGGATCGGCGTGTCGTTCCTCGCGCAGGTTCATCATCGCTTTTTTCGCCGCCAGGCGATCGCGATCGTTATACGCCTCGTCCTCCAGCGTCCACTTCCCCAGCATCGGCACCTGCACCTCCTGGCGCAGCACCCGGCCGGTATCGTCCGCCCACGCAACCGTGCCTTCGGTCTCAATTCGAAAACACGAGACGTCCTTCCCGGCATGACGAATCGTCTCCCGCCGCTCAACCTTCACCAGCCGCGTCGAGAACTCCATCGCGCCGCGCAGCATGGCCAGCGGCTCAATCAGCCGCAGCCGCCAGGTCTGCCCGACATGAAGATTCTCAAGATGCGTGAACGGCCGAAACGAATCGCCGAGATAGCGTGACAGCTCCGCGTCCATCGCCATCGTCTGCGTCACTTTGCCGATCTGCGCGATGCAGGCGAACTCGCTGTCGTAACGCGTCCCCTTGATCCGTGCCGCCACAGCCGATGTCTCCATCCGAAAAACAAATCCATCCAACCGCCCTTGCGGGTCGTACGAAAGATCGGCGTCGAGAAACAGGTCTCCGGCAAAGGGCATGAGATTCGAGATGCCCTGGAGATCGAGGCGAGTGGTGCTATGAACCGTAACCAGATCAGCCATCCGAACAGCGCTGACCCACGTCGTGCCGACCCGCATGCCGGCCGCGTTGGTGATGCCGACCTGAAAGGATCCGTCGGGAATCTGATGCGCCGGAGGCTCCTGCGCCCGCCAATAGGGAAGCACGTCGCGCTGAACCAGGGCCGTCATGGCCCCGATCCACAGAACCGTGATTATGATTCCCAGCGCGCGGCTCATTCAGGATTCTTTCAGGCGTTGGCCCGGCGAGGTCATCTTGACCGGCAGGAACCGATGCCGTGGAGCCGCACCCGCGACGCCGACCGATTTTATGAGGTGCGGACGAAGGCGGTCAAATTGCGTCATTCTGAGGAGCAGCAGCGACGAAGAATCTTGCTGAGTCGGAGGCATTCTCTCAGGCGACGCAAGGCCCTTGGTCGCTGCTGCTCCTCACGGTGACCAATTTGCGATTTCCCGGCCGCCGGCGTGCCCGTGTCTTTCTCGCTTGATTCGTGGATAATAACCTCACATTATTCACGGCGACTGATTTCAAGGATGGAATTCCTCACCCGTGGCCGTACGATCAAATCCCAGAAGATTGACACTCCGGCGCGTGCTGCTCGGCGGATTCTGCGCGATTATCGTTACGGTAGGACTGATTGCCTTCATCGCGATCCGCACGCCGACGTGGTACCAACCGCCGGTCATCGATCCCACGCAGCAGCAACAGCTACGCAATCACCTCGTGCAGGCCGAGCAGGCCTTCACCGAGAGCCTGCTCGCCGGCCAGCCCTTCGTCTATCACATCCATCAGGACGACCTGAACAACTGGTTCGCCATGCGCAAGGAGATTTATCCGCGCGTCGACGAGCTGACCGAAAGCGCACTGCGCGATCCCTTTGCAATCATCGAGCCCGACTCGATAACGCTCGCCGGCAAACTGATCGGACAGGGCATCGACGGCATCGTCTCCGTCGATGTGCAGCCGAGTTTTCGCAACAAGAAGATCGTGCTGACCGCCACCGCCGTGCGCTACGGCAGCCTGCGCCTGCCGATGTCCGTGGACCAGCTTGGGCTGAACCGCCTGATCGAATTGGAAGAAGGTGAAGCGTGGCCCGGCAGCCCTCGAATCGCAGGCAGCCTGCTGAGCGGCCTGGAAATCGAGTCGGCTGCGTGGTGGCGAAACGGCGGCATCGACTATCGGGTGACGGACGTGCTGGCCCACGACGGGCGGCTCGATATCTTTGTCGAGCCGCTGGGGCGTCACTCGGAGCGGGAGCGAAGCAGCCAGTGGTCGGGCTTCGACGAATCGCTGGATTGAACCAGCTCGAATTGCCCGGTAATACGCTTCCCGTGAAAATCAATTTCCCAGTGCGCGGTGCCGTCCACCTGAACCAAGCAACGGCCTTCGTCGTGGCGCTTCACCTCGCCGCGATTGCCGGAGATCAAACCTTCGTACTCGAGATACAGGCGGCGATGGTCGGCGATGCGCTGGCACGCCAGCGCCCGACTGGCGGCTGTTTCGGGCGCGTCCGCCAGTTTCCAGGTTGCGAGCCCGTCGCCCTCTTCGACCATCAGATCGAAGTGGTGCGTGAGTCCCTGCGCGTGTCGAAGCACCACGAAGCGCCGCATGTCTGAAGGGCTGACGGAGTCGGCGTCGGACACTGTGAATTCCCATGTGCGATCACCTTGTGATCGCAACCGTTCGTCAGTAGCATTCTACTCCGTGAGTGGGCGCGACGCCCGGCGCGACATGGCCCCGCCGCTTTTCGCCACGGCGAAAGCGGCGCTGTTGAGGTTCGGCGACAGAATGAACGCACACCCATTTCGCTTTCCCGTTCTGACATGCCTCGCGATCCTTTCCGGCCTGCTCATCGGCTGCAACAACCCCTCGTTTGACGAGATGATCGACGAAGGCGAGCGCGAGCGCCTCGCCGGCAACCACGCCGAGGCCGTCGGCATGTTCGAGATGGCCGCCGAAAAAGACGCCGAGCGCCCCGAGCCGTCCTACCTCATCGGCCGCAGCTATCTCGGCATGGCCGACAAGCAGTTTCGCGAAGACGACCTCATCGGTGCGCTGCGATACTGCGATCGCGCCATCGCCTCGTTCGACTCGGCCATCTCATCCTTCCCCGGCTATAGCAAGGCCGTGCAGGGCAAGGCCGATGCGTTGAAACTCCGCGGCAAGCACCAGGCCGCCTTCGAGATCGCCCGCTGGGTGTCCGCGCAGTCGGGCTTCAAGGCGAAGAATCTGATCGTCGAGGCCCAGCAGTACAGTTCGTCGGGCGATCTGGACAACGCCCAGTTGTCGCTGCAAAAAGCCGTCGCGGTCGACGAAAACAACGCCATCGCCCACGCCGAGCTCGGCCGCTTCTACCTGCGCCTGAACAACCGCGAACAGGCCATCGACCACCTCCGCCGCGCCTACGAAATCAACCCCGGCATCCCCGGCGTGTTCGAGGCCCTGCTCGACCTGGGCGCGGTCACGCCCGACATGCGATAGCCCAAATCCAATCGGCACCACCACACGTCGGTGTTGAGTCGCCACTCGATCAATCCGCCAGCAGAACAGCCGCCAGGCCAGGAACATCGTCCGCGTCGAGAGTTCCGCTGTCGCTGAAATCGGCGGCGCACAAGTCCGCGGCCGCCGTCGAGCCACTGATCGTTGCGTCCACAAAAGCCTGTATGTCGAGGCCGTCCGTCAGCAGATCGCCGTTCACGTCGCCAGAATGACCGTGGCACACCGCCTCGGCAAGTCGGACGGCCAGAGGGAACGCCGAACCCACGTAGTTGCCGCTGGAGCCGCGCGAGAAAGCGCCCAGGCCCGAGGTGCCGCGATTGATGCTGCCCGCGTAAATCAGCGGCGCGTCGGCTTGAATTCCGAGCCAATGCCGTCCCTCCGGCAGATCGGCCGAAATCGGGCGATAAATCCAGTTCTCATGGTTTGTATCAAAACGAAAGTTGAAACCGGAGGCCGACGCGATCGGCGCGGTGAGGTCCGGCCGGTTCGAGCCGTTGTCCGGATAAAGCGTGGCGGAAAAGCCGCTCTCTCCGACGTAGTTGACCGTGTAGCCATCGACGCCGACTTCGACAACGGACCATCCGCCAATCGGGACATCAAAAGGTTGATACTGCTGCCACTCACTTGGCAGGCCCAGCGCAAAGCCGGACGTGCTCGCCGCATTGGAGCCGTTGTCGAGATGAAACGTCCGCGTCGGGCAGGGGCTTGCTTCGCAATCATCCGGCACCAGATTCTCATTGCAGTCTTCCGCCTGTCCCTGCGAGATTTCCGTCATATCCGGAATCGTGTTTCCATTGCAGTCGGCCACGGCCTGCGGCGGCGTGACGTCGAGCGCCAGGGCCGACGGCGTGTCGCCCGATGCGCTCGGAAAAAAAACGGCGTGATTCGATCCGTCCAGGTCCGCGCGCTCGATGGTGGTTGTGCCGGCCATAAAATCCTGGTTCGCGAAATAGACGTGACCGTGCGTCCGATCAAGGATCAGATCAACCAGGCCCGAAGATTGCAGGTTCTCCCCCTGAGAGATATCGATCAGCACGGTGTACTCGGAGTTATCGAGCCGGGCGCGTCCCACGAAATTGGTGTGTGTGTCGAAGTCGATCCAATAGACATAGCCGTTCGCGACGTCGATATCGAGCGCCCCCGGCAGCGACACGCCGGTCACGACGGTACGCACGTCCGACCCATCCAGCGCGGCGCTTTTGATTTCGCCGTCGGCGCCGAAGTACACCCGCTCGTTGGTCACATCGACGCGCGGCTGGCCGACGTAAATCTCGCCGGTGAAGATGACCTCTTCGCCGGTCCCGTCGAGGTTCGCCCATTTCAGCAGGATCTGATTGTTCTCCGGCGTCGCGTCGGTGAAATAGAGCTTGCCGTGTACGGGATCGATCGCGAGCCCGCGCGGAATGCGAAGGCCGGAGCGCAGCAGCTCGTTGTCAGTCCCGTCAAGATTAGACCGGCGGATCGTGCCCGACGCGAAGATCCCGTTGTTCCAGTAGAGTTTTCCGGCGGCCGAATCATAAACAATGCCGACCAGCAGCCATTCGTTGGGATCGAGAAGGAACAGCTCGTGCGGATTGGTGCCGTCGAGATTGATCCCGCGAATATGCGGCTCGAGGAACTTGTACTCCGTGAAAAAGAGCTGAGTCTGCGCCATCACCGGCTACGCGGCGAAGGCCATCAAGGAGATGAGACAGCGATGAATGCGGCGAAGGGTCATACGATTTTCTCCTGAGGGAAATAGATGGTTGGGCTCGCCGAGGTCGAGGGTTTCATCGTACATTTTTGAAGTCAGAGATTCAAGATCGGCCGACGCCGAAGAATCAGCTTCAATCAAGATTCCGACAAAAGACGTGCAACTTAAATTCTTATTCAGGTGTAATCGCAATACCCAATGACTTCCTTGCGTGTTCCCACTCCAACCCAAGGGCGTACGGTGCATCGAACGACGACCACAGACAGGTGCTACGGTCCGCAGGGCGTTTTTTTTATGCCTGCCGAATGATTGGGTATGATATATCCTGATGATTCTCAACTTCGCGTCGTGTGGCGCGCCCAGCGTTCGCCTTTCCCGAAGATGAACCTCGACGACCAAATCGGACTCCGCCTGCTCAACGTCGCGCGGCGCGCGATCCACGCCGCCGTCGCGGGTGAACCACGCCTGGATGATCGCGAGCCGTGGGACGCCGTTCCCCATGCGGGCGTCTTCGTGACCCTCCGCAAGTTTTCCCACCTCCGCGGGTGCATCGGCACCTTCTCCCAGGACGGTGCGTTACACGACGTTGTCGCCGACATCGCCGCCGCTGCCACCCGCGACCCGCGCTTTCATATCCGGCCGATCGCCGCTTCCGAGTTGAACGACATTCGCATCGAGCTGTCGGTCCTATCGCCCCGGCAGCGAATTCTCGACCACGACTTGTTCGAGCACGGCCGTCACGGCATCTATCTGCAGCACGGCTATCATGTGGGCTGCTTCCTGCCGGACGTCGGCGCGGACGTGGGCTGGGATCGCGAAACATTTCTCACCGAATTGTGCCGTCAAAAAGCGGGACTCTCGCCGGACGCCTGGCGCGATCCGCAAACAGAACTGCACGTCTTCACCGTCCGAAAATTCTGTGAAAACCCGCCCCGCCTCGAACATTAGTTCTGCAACGCCCTATACCCCTGCTTGCTGGGAATCCTTTTAATTTCTCTTTCTGGGTCTTGATCCATCCTTTCTTATACCCTAACATAATCCGAATTAAGGGAGACGGCGATGGGAGGTATCGGCCAAGCCGCTTTACGGGCGCTCTCCGAGAAGATTCGGGCGATCGAGCAAGGGCCAGGCGCTGCCCCGATGATCGGCGACGGTCTCGACGATTCCTCGATCAAGCCCGTGATTTGCACGGGCTGGGCCGATGTCGATGGCGCGCTCGAAGGCGGAATCACGGCCGGCGGGTTGCACGAATGGTTCGGTGTCGAGCAAGTCACGAATGCGTTGACGGTGAACCGCGCGCAAAATGGGAATGCCAAAGGTCGATGGACCCCGCCGCTCTGCATCCTGGTTCATCTGGCGTGGCGGGCGATGGATCACAACCCATCGCGGCCGTGGACGGTATGGATCGGCAGAAAGTGTCATCCCTATCCGCGCGTGCTGCTACGAAATCGCGGGAACGACGAACGATTGCTCGAACGATCTTTATTTGTCTCGCCACGCGAAGCGGCTGCGCGGGTTTGGACGATCGACCTTGCCTTGCGCTCCACCGCGATCGGCGTCGTCATCGCCGACGGCAGCGGCTTTGACATGGCCGCGACCCGGAGAATTCAACTGCTCGCCCGCGATCAATCGAAATGGGCGTTGCTGGCGCGGCCGCCCGATGAAAAAAGCAAACTCTCCGCCGCGCAAACGCGCTGGGGGGTGAAGTCGTTGCCGTCCGGGGGGCAACACAAAATCGGCGTCAAGCCCCGATGGAGTGTCGAACTGTTGCGCTGTAAGGGAGTGCGGCCTACCGGAAGCAGCCGAACGTGGCTGTTGGAGTGGAACCGTGCCGAGGGCATTGTCAATCTATCTGCCGGACTGGCCGATCCGGCTGGCGCAGCGCAGGAGCAAACACCAGGAACGGAATCTTCCATCCGCCAGCAGCAAACCGCGTGAGACCGCCGCATGGCTGCTGTGGACTTCGCGGCGAGAATCGCAGGAGATCGCCTGCTGTTGTCGACGAGCAAGGCTCGCGGGCGTTCTGCCGGGCATGACGTTGGCCCACGGGCGCTCGCTGCTCGCGGGCACGGTGGTCGTCGATCAGCCGTATACCCCGGATGACGATGCCGCATCGCTCCGACGCCTGGCGGAGTGGATGTTGCGGTTCGCGCCGGTGGTTTCGGCCGATGGGGCCGATGGTCTGATGCTGGATATCGCGGGGTGTCAGCATCTTTTCGGCGGCGAGCGGGAGCAAGTGCGCAAGATCGACCGCGTGCTGTGCAAGTGGGGCATTCAACCGCGACTCGCCGTTGCTCCGACGGTTGGGTGCGCCTGGGCCGTTGCCCGATTCGGCAAAGAGCGCGTGTCCTGGATTGCCGAGGAGAATATCGAAGCGGCCATGTCACCGCTGCCGATCCAGGCGCTTCGGATCCATCCAAAAATCATCGAAGCCCTGGCCGACGTGGGCATTGAACGCATCGAACATCTATGGTCGCTTCCACGGGACGAATTGGTCGCAAGATTCGGCAACGACCTGATTCGCCGCCTGGATCAAGCGACCGGCGCTGTTGACGAAACGATCAGCCCCCTTCAACCCGGACAGCCCATCGAAGCGTCTCGCCAATTTGATGGCCCGGTCAAACGCATCGAAATTATCGAACTGGCCCTGCGGAAACTGCTCACCGATTTGATGGAAAATTTGCGGAATAAGGAGAAAGGCGTTCTCGCGCTGGCATTCGAGCTGCGCCGCGTCGATGTTCAACCCGTCGGGCTCACGATTCGTCTCACCCACCCCAACCGGGATCATAAACACTTGTGGTCGCTGCTGGGACCGCGTTTGGAGCGGGTCAATCTGGGCTTTGGCGTGGAAGAGATTGTCTTGCGAGCCGTACGCACGGCGCCTTTGCCGACACGACAAGCCTCTTTTTTGCGGGAAGCGCCGGGTGGGGATTCGCATGACCATGACGCGCTCGGTGAATTGGTGGATCGATTCGCCGATCGTTTGGGCGTCTCGGCCGTCACCCGCGTGCAAGCGGCCGAGACCTATGTGCCGGAGCGGGCTTTCGTTCACGCGCCGGTTCGCGACATGGCGCAAACCAATTCTCAAATCTCAAATCTCAAATTCGCATCCCGCGCCAAGCGCAGAGAAATACGCCGTTATGCGGCGCACCGTCCTTCGGAGCTATTTGATAAACCGGAATCCGCCCGCGTGATTTCCCTCGTGCCGGATGGTCCGCCCGCGTGGATCGAATGGCAAGGCCAGAGCGCAGAAATCGTGACGAGTCTCGGACCGGAGCGGATCGCGTTTCCGTGGTGGACTTCAGAGCAGCCGGCCATTCGCGATTACTACGAAATCGAAGATCGGCATGGTCGATTGCTCTGGATTTATCGCGATGTCGATGCAGGTGGGTGGTTTGTTCACGGTCAGTGGATTTGAGCGGGGAACGTCATGCCGGAACCAGCAGCCCGCAAAGCTCATGCCCATCCGTTTAAGCGCCTCTCCGGCGATGCGGAGAAAAAGCGCCAACCTCCCCCAGCTTGCTGTCACACCTACGCGGAACTGGCGGTCACGAGCAATTTCACGTTTCTGACAGGGGCAAGTCACCCGGATGAACTCGTCGCTCAGGCGGCGGTTTGCGGGCATCATGCCATCGCCCTGACCGACCACAACAGTCTGGCAGGCATCGTGCGGGCCCACGTCGCGGCGAAAGAATGCGGCCTTCGTTTCATCGTCGGTTGCCGTTTGATCTTTCGTGAGCCGGACGGGCTGTCCCTGCTGGTCTATCCGACGGATCGCGCCTCTTATGGCCGACTCTGCCGAATGCTCACGCTTGGCAAGCGACGCGCTCCGAAGGGAGAATGTCACCTTTGGCTGGACGATCTCAACGCCCATGCCGAAGGACTGCTCGCCGTCGCTTTGTTCGCAACGCAGGCAGTTCAATCGGGTGATGCCGCGTCGCACGCGATTGGATTGCTGTCGCGACTTGCGGAAGTTTTTGACGACGATCGGCTGTCGTTGGCCATGAGCCGGCTCTACGGCCCGGACGATCGAGAGTACGTCGCCGAAATTGCGAATCTCTCGCGACAAACGCACGTCCCGCTCGTCGCCGTCAACGACGTGTACTATCACTCGCCACTCCGCCGGGAATTGCAGGACGTTCTCACCTGCATTCGGCATGGCTGCACCGTGGCGGAAGCCGGGTTTCGGCTCTTTCCCAACGCCGAGCGGCATCTAAAACCGCCCGACGAAATGGCGCGCCTGTTCGTCGATCATCCCGACGCGATCGCGCGGACGGTTGCCGTGGCCGACCGGGCCGGTGGCTTTTCACTCGATCAGCTTCGCTACGAATACCCCGATGAAATCTGTCCCGCCGGTCTGTCGCCGATGGAGCACCTCAAAAGACTGACGTGGGAATGTGCCCGCGATCGTTACCCTGACGGCGTGCCGGACAAGGTCCGTCGCCAGGTCGAACACGAGTTCACCTTGATCGAGGAACTTCAATACGCGCCCTACTTCCTGACCGTTCACGATCTGGTTCGCTTCGCACGCTCGCGCGGAATTCTCTGTCAGGGCCGTGGGGCCGCGGCCAACTCGGCGGTCTGTTTTTGTCTCGGCGTCACCTCCGTGGACCCGGATCGAATCAACGTGTTGTTCGAGCGTTTCGTCAGCCGCGAACGCAACGAGCCGCCGGACATCGACATCGATTTCGAGCACGAGCGGCGCGAGGAAGTCATCCAATATATTTATGAAAAATATGGTCGCGACCGGGCCGGTCTGACCGCCGAAGTCATCAGCTATCGCAGCCGCAGCGCGATTCGGGATATCGGCAAGGCCCTCGGGCTTTCATTGGATGCCGTCGACCGCATCGCCAAGCGCGTATCGGGCTGGTCGGAAGGCGGCGTTGCGGCCGAGAGACTTAGCGCCCTGGGCTTCGATACCGGCGACGTGACGCTGCAATTGTTTATGCGGCTTGTATTGGAAATCTCGGGCTTTCCGCGTCATCTATCGCAGCACGTCGGCGGGTTCGTTATTTCACGCGGCCTGCTGTCCGAATCGGTGCCGATCGAAAACGCGGCGATGGAAAACCGCACCGTGATCGAATGGGACAAGGACGATATCGACGCCCTGGGAATGCTGAAGGTGGACGTGCTCGGATTGGGAATGTTGACCTGCATCCGCAAGGCCCTGGACCTGGTAAAGCAGCATCACGGACGGCCGCTCACGCTCGCGTCCATTCCATCGGAAGATTCGCGGGTGTACGACATGATTTGCAGGGCCGACACCATCGGCGTGTTTCAAATCGAGTCGCGCGCCCAAATGACGATGCTGCCCCGCCTGAAGCCGCGCTGCTTCTACGATCTCGTCATCGAAGTCGCGATTGTTCGGCCCGGTCCGATCGTCGGCGACATGGTGCATCCCTATTTGCGCCGCCGAAATGGGGTGGAGGACCCGAATTATCCAAACGATAAAATCAAAGAGGTGCTGGGGCGCACGCTGGGAATTCCGCTCTTTCAGGAGCAGGCCATGTCGCTGGCCATCGCTGCGGCCGGCTTCACCCCCGGCGAAGCCGAGATGCTCCGTCGCGCGATCAGCGCCTGGAAGACGCGCGGCAAAGACGCCATTCCCCGCTACCGGCAACGCTTTATGGAAGGCATGTTGCGCAACGGTTATGACATCGCATTTGCCGAGCAGTGTTTCGAGCGCCTCAAGGGTTTTTCCGAGTATGGTTTTCCCGAGTCGCACGCCGCGAGCTTCTCCCTGCTGGTTTACGCATCCGCATGGTTGAAATGCTATTATCCCGCCGCCTTC
>DATMEE010000608.1:0-4134 GCA_035557035.1 Phycisphaerae bacterium | reverse complement strand
GTTTAGCCCAGACCTGAAAGGTCCGGGAGAACTGAGAAGGACTCGCCGGCAGCGCACGGTTCATCGCGGATCGATGGCGACTGAAATGCGCTTGTCGGGTGGCGTGGCGTTCGTCCTGTGGAATCGGTGCCGAATGCGCGCTCACCGGGGCCCTGCCGGGCCACGGCTAAACGACCACCGATGCGTCCCAACACAATAAGCGGTTCAGGCACGCGTATGTCGGAATCAGGAAAACGCATCGCCATCGGCGCCGATCATGGGGGTTTCGCGCTGAAGGAGAAGCTGAAGAAGGTTCTCGCGGATCGCGGTTATCTGATCGACGATTGCGGGACATACGACACGGCCGCATGTGACTACCCGGTCATCGCGGCAACAGTGGCAAGAAAGATATCGGACGGGCACGCCTGGCGTGGGATCATCATCGACGGCGCGGGCATCGGGTCGTCGATTGTCGCCAACAAGTTTCCCGGCGTGCGGGCCGCCTTGTGTTATGATTTGTCGTCGGCCTCGAACAGCCGCGAACACAACGACGCGAATGTGCTGACGCTGGGGGCCTCGCTGATCGGCGCGGCCCTGGCCGAGCAGGTTGTCGAGCTGTGGTTGGGAAAGGATTGCACCGCCGATCGTCACCTGAAGCGGGTGGCGATGATCGGCGAGATTGAAGACCGTCTGCGGTCAAAGGCACCGAAATCGTCTACGCCTGAATCGAAAACACCCGAGCATCCGGCGGATCCATCAAAGAGTCCGCCGATCATTGAGAATATCACGCGACAGCTTATGAGCAAGAATCCTGAATCTTCGCTTCCACCCGAACTTTCGCCCGCCGATTACGAGCGCATCGCCGACCGCATCGTCCAGATGATGGGGGGCGCGATGCGCGGGGCCTGCGAGTGCAAGAGCTGCGGACCGGCCTGCTGCGAGCACTGCGCCGAGAAGGACCCGGCCGCGGTGCGAGAACTGATCGCTCACGGGGCCAGTCGCATCGGGTACGGCCTCGGCGGCGGCAAAGTCGACAAGAGCGTGGCGAAGTATATCGATCACACGCTGCTCAAGCCGGAGGCGACGGTGGAGCAGATCAAGCAACTGTGCAAGGAAGCGGCGGAGTTCGGCTTTGCGTCGGTGTGCGTGAATCCCACGTACGTGAAGCTCTGCGCGAGTCTGCTGCGCGGCACCGACGTGAAGGTCTGCACCGTCGTGGGCTTTCCGCTCGGGACACACGTTTCGGACATCAAGGCGCTGGAGACGCGGCGGGCGGTTCGCGACGGGGCGCGGGAAATCGACATGGTGATCAACATCGGCGCGCTCAAGAGCGGCGACGACGATCTGGTCTATCGCGACATCAAGGCCGTGACGGATGCGTGCGTCGATGGCCGGGCGATCTGCAAGGTCATCATTGAATGCGCTCTGCTGAACGATGACGAAAAGGTTCGCGCGTGCGTGGCGGCGAAGCGCGCCCGGGCCGACTTCGTGAAAACCAGCACAGGTTTCGCCAGCGGCGGGGCGACGGCCCGCGACGTGGCGCTGATGAGCGAGGCCGTTCGCGGCGCGCGCATGGGCGTGAAGGCGGCCGGCGGCATCCGCAACTACGACGATCTCAAGGCGATGGTGGACGCGGGGGCCACGCGCATCGGCGCGAGCGCGGGCGTGGCGATTGTTCAGGCTGCAAAAGGGATGTCCGTTTCAGCGGACGGGATTGCGAGCGGCAAAGGCGCTGAAAAATACTGATAAATGCGCGCTGCTGATGACTTTGCAATACGGGCCTGGGCCGAGGACCGTATGATCTGGCTTGAGTTGGACGACGGTCGGCAAGTTGGCTTTCCTGCCAAGAAGTTCCCACGATTGAACGGCGCAACGGACGCTCAACTCGCTGATGTTCAGGTACAGGCGCGCGGACAGGCTCTGCGATGGGAGGAGATTGACGAAGATCTCACCGTCGCGGACATCTTGGCCGGACGCGGGTGAGTTGAGGGCCTTACTGGCGCGCCCGTATTTTGGTCCTCGCGCTCGTTAACTTCATTCCGACGACGGGCAGCAGCAATCCAACACCCATCATTCCGACTCCGCCCTGTGTCCGGCCATGACCGGCTTCCGTCGATGCACCAAGTAGGCTGATTAGCTCGGCCGGACCGGCGTTGTGCGGAATGGTGAAGAGGCCGGCCGCCATCAGCAGAAAGCCCAGCGCCGCGAGCTTCATGGTGAATGGCGTCTTGATATTCGAGGGCCGCGCACCCGGATGCGCCGCCCGGCTGTGCGAATATCCGTAGGCGCAAAAGATAGCCATGCCCAGCACGAGCCATCCCACAAATCGCCACCAGGACGCGGGCGGCAGGTAGTAAATCAGTCCGGCGCACGAGACCACGCCGAGCATCGGAATCAGGAAGGGGCCGAACGGCACCTTGAACGGCCGCGGCCGGTTCGGCTCGCGAAAGCGCAGAATCGGAATGCCGATGCACACGAGAATGAAGGCGAAGAGGGTGCCGATGTTGGTGAGATCGACCATCTCCTCGATATTTGCGACGGCCGACACCAGGCCGACCAGCACGCCGGTCATGATGGTGGTGACGTGCGGCGTTTTGAAGCGCGGATGGACCGATGCAAATACGCCGGGCATCAGACCATCGCGGGCCATGGAGTAGAAGATGCGCGGCTGGCCGAGCTGAAAGACGAGCAGGACGGCGGTGTGGGCGATCACCGATCCGAACGCGACAATTCCGGTGGCCCATCGTTGTTGCGGCGCGACGTGGTCCAGCGCCATGGTGAGCGATTCAGACAATTCGGCGGGGCTGCGGGTCTGCAAATCGCTGTACGGCATAAGGCCCGTAAAAACAGCGGCCACCACGATGTAGAGAATCGTGCAAATGACGAGCGACGCGATAATCCCAATCGGCAGATCGCGCGACGGGTTGCGCGTTTCCTCGGCCAGTGTTGAGACGGCATCGAACCCGATGTAGGCAAAAAAGATGATCGCCGCGCCGGTCAGCGTGCCCGTCCATCCGTTGGGCTGAAAGGGCCTCCAATTCTCCGCCATTGTCGCGGGGGAAACGTAGTAGAGCGCCATGATCACGAAGAACATCAATACGATGATCTTGATCAGCACCATTCCCGCGTTGAACGCCGCCGATTCGCGGATGCCCCACACCAGCAGGATGGTCAGCGTCGCCACGATGCCGAACGCCAGCAGGTTGAACGCGATGGGAATGCCCGCGACGACGGGCAACTGATCGAGCATGCCCTCTTTCACGGCGGTGCGGTAGTCCATGGTCAGAAAGTCAGGAAGGTGAATGCCGAGCGTCGCGAGAAGCGTCTTGAAATAGCCCGCCCAACTGATGGCGACGGCCGTGTTGCCGACGGCGTATTCGAGAATGAGGTCCCAGCCGATGATCCAGGCGATCAGTTCACCGAGGGTCGTGTAGGCGTAGGTGTATGCCGACCCGGAGATGGGCACCATCGACGCGAATTCGGCATAGCACAGCGCGGTGAAGCCGCAGACAACCGCGGTGATCACGAATGAGAGCATCAACGATGGCCCGGCGCCGAGCCGCACGGCATCGCCGGCGGCGGCCGTGCCCACGGTCGCGAAAATACCGGCGCCAATGATGGCGCCGATGCCCATGAGGGTGACGTGAAATGCGCCGAGGGATCTGCGCAGGGCGTGCGGGGAGTCACCGGCGGTGGCGAGCGCCGCGTCGAGACTCTTGGTGCGGAACAGACCCGGGAGCATGTCGAGACTCCGCGCGTGGGCGAAAGCCGGGCATATCAGTAAGAAACGGCGGATTATGCAAGCGGCGATTTTCAACGGCCTCGACGGCGATCCGGACAGGACAATTCACCCTGCAAGTCGCTTGCTTCCGGGCAAGGTGAAAGCTACGCTTTGCCCCACGTTCGACCGTTAGCGCCGTCCAACCCTTTCGCCGCAAGGAGTGAAAACTGCATGTCGCAGAGCAAGGAGCAGTGGGGTTCGCGCTTGGGGATCATTCTCGCGGTCGCGGGATCGGCGGTTGGGTTGGGAAACTTTTTGCGTTTTCCCGGACAGGCCGCGCAGAACGGCGGCGGGGCGTTCATGATCCCCTATTTCTGCGCCCTGATCTTTCTCGGCATCCCGATCTGCTGGGCCGAGTGGACCATGGGAAAATA
>DATMEE010000607.1:0-8749 GCA_035557035.1 Phycisphaerae bacterium | reverse complement strand
CGTCCGGATCAGATTCGCAGGATCGCCTCTGAGGAAGTCGATCTGGATGAATCCGTCCAAGTCGCGAAACAGACCGTGCAGGCGCGGGGCGGAATCCTTGCGCCGGCGCACTGCGCGAATTATCTGATTTCGCTCGTGCGGTTGCGGGAGACCTTGCCGATTTCAATTTATCTGCGCTGGTCGAAGGATCAGCGAAAGGTCGATCTGAAGCGGGCCTGGTGCGAGGCCGCGGGGTTGGACGTCATCATCGAGCCGCGCGACTCGGCCAACCCGATGGGGTCCGCGATGTTCTGCGCCGAGGTAATTCGGTCGGGAAAAATGCTGGCGATCACGCCAGACCTGGCCCAGGAGCGGGACGGCGGCACGCCGGTCACGATATTTGGCAGGACCGCGTATTTGCCGGGTGGGCCTGCATCGCTGGCGATGGTGTGCGGGGTGCCGATCCTCCCGCTCTTCAGCCGCAATCGCGAGGGAAGGCAAATTCTGTACGCGGAGGCGCCGATTGATGTCATGCAGGTGTCACGGGCTGAAGGCGGGCGTAGCGAAGGCGTGAGGCGGGCAACGCAGTTGTGGGCGGACGGATTCATGCGCTTCGTTCGCGCCACCCCGCAGAATTGGTTTCTCTGGGCGGACAATCGCTGGACTCGGGTATTTCGACGCGATGCCGAATATACGGCGCGGGCTTT
The DNA here is from genome assembly GCA_035557035.1 of Phycisphaerae bacterium. Lineage (GTDB taxonomy): Bacteria > Planctomycetota > Phycisphaerae > UBA1845 > UTPLA1 > JADJRI01. The sequence continues at coordinate 8,063 of DATMEE010000607.1, read as the reverse complement.
GAGCGCGGCCGAGGGAGTCGTGGCTGCAACATGACCGCCCTCGCCCTGCTTGCTTTTGTCCCTCTTATCATGTGGCTGGCACAGACCGCGCTGTTGAAACGCCACGGCCTCGGCGTGCGCTGGCGGCTCGACTCGGGCGACTCACCGGCCGTCGTGCGTGAGGCGGGGCGGATTGTCACGCAGGTGACGCTCTCGGCCGTGGCTGTCGCATATCCGTTGCTCATCGGTGAAGGCGTCGCGGAATACTATGCGCGATTGCTTCCGCTGAATGATTCAATGGCCGACTTTGGTCAGGGCGCGGCGCTGGCGACGCTCTTCCTGTCCGTGTTCTATCTGGTCTGGCTGGTGACCGACCAGGTTCGGGTGGCGCCCCACCTCGATCGCCGTCGAACCATGCGAAAGCTGGCGATCGTGCCGTTCTCCGCGATTTTTGGGGCTCTCGTCGAAGAAATCGTGTTTCGCGGGATCGTCATGGCGGACCTTCTGCGATCCGCCGCTCTGACGGATGGCAGCGCGGTTGTCCTCTCAGCGGCGATATTCGCGGCCGCGCACTACGTGCGCGCGGTGAAGCGCCGCTGGACGATTCTCGGTCACTTCATGCTGGGGCTGATGCTCTGCGCCGCATTCCTGGAAACCGGCAACCTCTGGCTCGCGGCGGGTTTGCACGCCGGCGGCATCCTCGTCATCATGGGCGCGCGGCCGGTGTTGAAATATCGCGGGCCGGCATGGTTGACCGGCGCCAGCATATTTCCCTATGCCGGCGTCGTCGGCATCGCGGGGCTGGCGACGCTGACGGCCATCGTTTCAGAGTACGCGCGATAGGATTATTTGCCGCTGCACGCGAAGATGGGTCAAAATCACGGCCGTGATTCGACTTCCGGGCCGGACGCTCGCACCGCCGCGAGGCTGCCGTCCAATGAGGCCGCGCGTGCCGAATTCATGGCATTCAATAGGCGGCGCGGCGTCGAGCCGGTGCTGTTCCAACCTAAAGATACTGACGATTTGAATGACGCCCTGTGCGCGGGCCGATTTGATCGCGTATTGTTTTGGTCCACTGACGATCTGCTCGAAGCAATTTGGAATAATGACGCCGATCTCGATGCGTGGAAACGTGCCGGCGTGGAAATCGAAATCCTCTCTCGCGCGCCGGGTCAGGCGGAAAACCTCGCGAATGCGCACGTTGTGGATCTTCAGGCGGTATGGGCCGGCCTTGAGAAGTGGCGCGAAGAGCGTCGCGGGGCAAAGATCATTGCCGCGACGGTGCTCTGCGTTCTAGCGATTCTGTCGATGGCGCTTCTCTTGTTGCGGTAGTGTCCCCGCGCTCTCCGGGGCCCTGGCGGGCCTCGGCTAAACGGCGTTTGCTTCAGCATGGGACTTTCGAAAAAACCAGATCGGCTTTTGTGCATCCGGGCTTGCAGGGCACACCCCATCGCCCGATAATTGTTGGACCTCGCGTTGTCGTCGGAGTTCTCCCCATGCAAATTCGCCGTCTCTCGTCCTCGGCCGTGGGCCATTGCGTCATCAGCGTGCTCTGCGGAGTGCAGATCATCGGTTTCACGGGCTGCTCGACCGCCCTGCCGCCTTCGGATTTCGATCCGAACAACCCGCTTGGCCTGTTCGCGAATTCGGACACATCCAGCGACACCCTCGGAGCCATCCGGCTGCCGACAGGTGAAACTGTCTTCGTCTTCGGCGAATTCTTCGAGACTGGTCTGATCCGCGATATCAACGGCGCCATCCTGCACGATCAGGAGGGACGCGAGGCGACCGCCACGTTCGACAACGGCTTTGTGACGTCGGCCAAGAGCTTCGACGACTCAACCTTGAATATCACCTATGACGAAATCTCCACGCGGCATATTCGCGGCCGGGCCGATCTGTCATTCTCCGCACTGGACGAGGCGGATCGCGAGCAATCCACAGCATTCGATATCGACCTGGAGCAGGCGGCCGCCGATCTGGCGAATGACGTTCGGGATCTGCTGGGCATCGATATCTCGGATGAGGCGCCGCCCGAGGATCCTTTTGGCAAGGCAAAGATCGCGGAAGCGTCTATGTTGAAGATACTTGAGAATCCGTCGAGCACACCGATGGAGAAAGTGACCGCTCGTGCACAGCTCGTTCTGGTGCTCGCCGAATTTCATGTGGCGGCGTTCGCGGCACTTGGATTTGTGCTCGTGGAGATCATGGCGAAGCTCGTGGGCGTAATTTTCGAAGTGATGGTGGCGGTTGTAACGGTGGTGACGCAAGCCATTGTACTGGCGATGTTTATACCATTCATACTTCTCGGGGAAGTTTTGCGCGCCGCCACGCGACAGCCCTTGTTCGTGGTGGATGTCGAGGTCGTGCTGGACGTGCCGCGGCGACCGAGATGAGCCTCGGACATCGAGCGTTTCAGGACGCACGTTTTCGGCCGTCGAAGTGCGCTGGGAGCTAACTACGACTTTGCCAAATAAATTCCCGTGATATTCTTGCTTTAGGATTACGGCCTTGTTACGCTCAAACTCTGCGTTACGACTCGGCGGCTTTTCGGGGTTTCTTTGGGGTTTTTGCCTGAGTCATTTCGGGTAACGCATCGCCCGGTCCGTCTTAAGGGTCCGGCGAAGGAAAGAAGAGAGGGAAGAAGGAAGTTCTGCGCTTCTTCCCCCAAGACGGGATTAGGGGAAGGTTCTTGTCGCACCGCGAGCAATCGCTCATTTTCGCGCACGAGTCGCAACCGGCGGCGTCGCCGGCCTGCGCCGACGTTATTTTCCATTCACGCTTGGTTAGGGAAAAATGAACCACGAAGGAGGCAATCGCATGTTAGTAGGGAAGAAGATCCGCTGTATGTGTAGCGGCTTGCTATGTAGCGTCTTCGCATTGAGCGTCGCTGCATCGCAGGTTCGCGCAGACCAATCGCCATCAAATAATTCGGAGAACGCATACCAACTGAAGGTTTTGGTTGAGCAATACGGGGAACAGGATGTTGACAAGGCGATCAGCGTTCTGGGAACCGACGATTTTCCGCAAGTCAATGCATTTCTTGAAGCACTCATTTCAAGCGAGGGAGATTCGCAGGGTGATCCGCGAGGACCTGGCGTGCCCAACGACGTTTGCTCGACTGCAATCCCGTTGACACTCGGGACCAGCGTGACCGGCAATAATTCCACCGCAACCGACGATACGCAGGTAAGCTGCGGAACGACCTCGGTCAATCAGGGAATGTGGTATACCTTCGTCGGCAACGGCAATAACTATACAATCACAACCTGCCTTCCGGGCACTGATTTCGATACTAAATTTCAAGTGTGGTGCAATTGCCCGGCGACGCAGTGCGTGGCCGGTAACGATGATGCGGCCGCTCCATTTGATGCCGCGTGTGAAACAGCGGCGGAGCCGTTAATCAATCGGAAGTCCCGTCTCGTGCTTTGCACGGTTCCAGGACAGATCTATTATCTGAGCGTCGGCGGTTTCGGCACCCAACTCGGTAATTTCGAATTGCTCGTGACGGACAGCGGCACCCCCTGCTGTGCGTTGCCTTGCGTTGCGTCCGTTCCTTCTAACGACAATTGTGCGACCGCACTTGATCTGTCCGCGTTGTTGCCCTATTCAAACGACTGCATCGATACGCGGGCGGCCACTGCATCGCCGTTCGTTGCTCCCATCGTCGGCTGCAACAGCACAACCGCGACCGAGACCAAGCGCGATGTCTGGTACAAATACACTGCCACCGCAGACTGCTTGCTGTCGATTCAGGCGAATCCAGCGACCTTTGACGGCGTGTACATCATCTGGTCAGGGGTTGATTGCAGCAGCTTGACGCAGCTGCAGTGCGACGATGACCCGGAACCGTACAGCATTCAAATCAACGCCACCGCAGGCACCACCTATTGGCTTCAATTCGGATCGTTCGGCACGTCGGCTGCGGTGGCCGGCGGGCGATTGACGCTGAATGTCACTTGCAGCGAAACCGGAGGGTGCTGCCGATTCGATGGAACCTGTGAAAATGACGTGCCGCCGGGCGACTGCCTCGAAGCGAACGGCGACGTGTTCTCGGGTGCAGTCGACTGCGTACCCGAAACCTGCGGCGGCAGTTGCTGCTGGTTCAGCGCCGAAAACGGCGAGCAATGCGACGACACCAACGAGCTCTCGTGCATTAATGATTTTGGCGGCATCTTTACGGCCGGAACTGCTTGCGGATCTCCGGAAGCATGCCCGACCGCCAAGTGCTGCTACGACAACGAAGGCACGCCGGCCTGCGGCGACTTCACCGAAGACCACTGCGCGGACATATTTGGTGAATTCACGCCAGACGAGGTTTGCGTTGTCGGTTCCTGTTTGCCGCCGGCAAATGACACGTGCGAAACGGCGACGGCCGTCGCATGCGGTGACGTTGTCAACGGCACGAACATCGATGCAACCGATGACTACACCTTCGATGATGTGACCGGCTGCTCCGGGTTTGATTCGGCGGGACCTGACGTTGTCTATTCTTTCAGCTTTCCGATTGACCGCGAAGTCACGATCACCATGGACCCGGTCGCATTCGATCTGGGTCTGTACGTGGTCACGGACTGTGCCAATGAAAACGTAACGTGCGTAGCGGGCGACGACTCCGGCGGCAGCGGGTCGCTTGAGGAAGTTACGTTCACCGCGATTGGCGGAACGACTTATTTCATCATCGTGGATACGTTCGCCAACAGCGGCGAGCCGGGCGATGATTTCGTGCTGACCGTCGCGTGCGGATTCCCCGAATGCGCAAGCTGCCCCGCCGACCTGACCGGCGACGGCCGGCTTGATGGCCGCGACATTCAACCCTTCACCGATTGCGCCGTGGGCGCTGCGGGTGGCATCCCTGGTCCGGATTGCGGCTGTGCCGACATGGACGCCGATCAGGATGTCGATCAGGACGACGTGGCGGCGTTTGCCGCGGCGCTGGTCGATTTCGAGAACAAGACCTGCTCGGAAACCGGCCGCTGCTGCATCGATAACGGGGCGGTTTGCCAGGATGACACCACCGTCGAAGAATGCGACGGCGCTGGAGGCACGCATACGCCGGGCGAAACCTGTGCGACCGAATGCCCCTCCATCCCGGATGTCTGCGAGGATGCGATTCTGGTCGCGGTTCCTTCGAACACGATCGGTGACAATCTGAGCAGCACCGATGACCTCGATCCGGCTCCGTGCGGGCTCTTTACAGCGTCAAATCAAGCCGTGTGGTACAGCTTCATTGGTACCGGCAACACGATCACCGTCAGCACCTGCAACCCTGGAACGAACTTCGACACGATGATCGAAGTTTTCTGCGGGCCGTCGTGCGTCGAATTGCTCTGCGTTGCGGGCAACGATGATGCCACCCCGAATGATCCGGCCTGCCACATTCCGCCGGGAACGATTAATCGGCGGTCGCGGTTGAGTTTCTGCTCGGCGTCGGGACAGCTCTACTATGTCCGAGTCGGTGGGTTTTCCACCACGACGGGAACGTTCGAACTCTCGCTGGCGGATGGCGCGCCTTGCGGTGATCCGCCTTCTTGCGTTCCCGCGACCGGCGCCTGCTGCGATGCCGGCGATGCATGCACCGTGCAGACCGAAGGCGCGTGCGAGGCCTCAGGCGGCATTTATCTGGGTGATGATTCGGGTTGCGATCCGAATCCGTGTGCCGCGGCCAATCCGCCCGCGGAAACCTGCGCAGCCGCCACGGTGATCGAGTCGGTTCCGTTCAGCTTCACCTTCGACAACAACACGGCCCTGGCCGATCCGCCGAGCGCCGGCTCCTGCAATGTTGGCGGCGCCACGGTGGTGCAGAACGCAGTCTGGTATCAGTTCACCCCGGATGAGGATTGCGTGCTGGCTGCCGAGGTCGATAACGGAGGTCCGTTCTATGACATCGTCGCGGCCGTCTATTCCGGTCCCAATTGCAACACGCTGGTTCAGGAAGCCTGCGGCGACGCCGAGCCGATCCTCATGCTGTTCCCGGCGACCGCAGGGACGACCTACTGGATCCAGATCGGCGACTGGGGGACTGGCGAAGGCGGCGGCATTACCAACTTCTCGCTGGATTGCACCCCCGCCACACCCAGCGCCTGCTGCAATCTAAATGGCTTCTGCGAAGACGTGCCTGAAGCGTTTTGCAACGGCGTGTTCACCAGCGGCCAGCTCTGTGCCGATGTCGCATGCGATTCATGCGTCACCTGCACCGATAGTGAACTGGAAGGGAATTGCGGCATCTTGACGGATAACTTTAATGGCGGCTGCAATTCGACGCCGAACATCTTCACGCCGCTTACCTGCGGTCAGACGGTCTGCGGTACGGGCTGGGGCGACGACGCCGTCGGTCGCGACACAGACTGGTACCAGATCACCGTCGCTGGGGCGAGTCAAATCGACTGGGCGGTGACGGGCGACTTCGATGTGCAGTTGTTTATCTTCGACTCCGCCGGCGGCTGCCCGCCTGCGGTCGCGCTCGACGATGACGTCGGAGCTCCCTGTACGCCGGTGACCAGCACTGCGATCGTCAGCGCGGGCACTTACTGGCTCTTCGTCGGGGATGCGGACTTCGGCGGCAACACTTGCGCACTCGGGCCGTGGACCTACACGGCCACGGTGACCTGCACACCGGTGGATGGCTCCGGCGCTTGCTGTACGGCTGGCGACTGCACGACTGCGACCGATGAGGACGCGTGCGAGACAGGCGGCGGCACCTTCCAAGGTCTTGGAACTCTGTGTGGCGAGATAGTCTGTCCTCCGCCCGCCCCCGCGAACGATAGTTGCGCGGGCGCGGTCGACATCACCGCCAACATCAATGGTGCTCAACTCAATGGTGATAATACTTCCGCGGGGCCGGCCACGGGTCCGGATTCGGAGCTACCAGCAGGCAGCCCGTCCTGTCAGTGGCAGGCAGTTCCTGGCAACACGAACCACACTGTCTGGTATTCGTTTGTGGCGCCGGCGAATGGTTCGATTACCGTTGGCACCTGCAACTCGCCGCCGAATCCGACGAGCGCCCCCGGGATTTTCAAAGACTCGATTATCGCGCTGTATTCCGGGAATTGCGGGGCGTTGACTCAGGTTGCTTGTTCCGAAGACGTGACTGGGTGCGGAGCGGATGGTTTCTTCAGCCGCATTACGATGACCACGTTGACTCCCGGCCAAACTTATCGACTCTTAGTGGCAAATCCCGGCGGTTGGACCGGCAGTATTCCTGGTCCATTCGTCGTGGACGTCACAAGCCCATGATGCGCTGACGGGTTGTCAGCCCCACCGAGTTAGCAGTGCTAGTCACAAAGAAAGGCTCCCGCGGCGACATGCCGTGGGAGCCTTTTCATGATCACGAAGAGCAAAGCATTAACGAATACTGCCGAAGGAGGGACTTGAACCCTCACTCCCTTGCGGGAACCGGATTTTGAATCCGGCGCGTCTGCCAATTCCGCCACTTCGGCTCGCGGGAAAGATCGCCAACTGAAAGACATTCTAGGCGACCACGTTTCCGCGTAAAGCAATCTCGTCATTGGGTGCTGGTACGACAGTTTGGTTCAGAAACCCCTCCGCAATGCCTGCCCGTCGCGGCGGGGATGGCGACCTCACCTCACCTGAAAATGCCCGTGCAACTTGCCCGCCACGGCGCTGCGACGCGCAGGATTCAGACGTGCTGGCGGGTTTTGGGAGCATCCTGTGAAACGGGACACCCGGAATTCACAGGAGATTTTGTCGTTTTCCATTCCGACGGCGTCCAAAAGGCTTTCAGCGATCCGGCCGTTGGGCTATAATGGCGGCATCGCGGAAGTAAGACGCTCCGCGAAAGAAGCGTCCATCGTGGGGAGGCAGGTCAGCGGACAGAGCGTCCGGCTGATTTAGCGCAAAGAACACCCAAGCTCAAAGCAAGCTGAATCGTCGCAACTTACACTCTGCGCCCGGTGGCCAAGGCGAACGGAAAACTCGCCGTGCCGCGGTTTCGCGCAGATTGAAAGATCAAAACGCATTTGGATTTCGGAAAAACCGGATCGAACAAGAAAGTGGAGGAGATTCGAAAGATGAAGATTGAACTGAGAGGACGGATTCTCGGGGTAGCGTGTTGCGTTTTATTC
>DATMEE010000606.1:0-2882 GCA_035557035.1 Phycisphaerae bacterium | reverse complement strand
TCCGCGATCAGCCGCGAGCCCTCCCGAATGCGTGCCTTCAGCTCTTCAGGAGAACCCGAAGCCACGATCGACCCGCTCGCGATGATGATCGTTCGCTGGCACGTCGCCTCGACTTCGGGAAGGATGTGGCTCGACAGCAGGACCGTGTGCCGTTTGGCCAGCTCCAAGATCAGGTTTCGGGTCTCGCGAATCTGCGTCGGGTCGAGACCCACCGTCGGCTCGTCCAGAATCAGCACTTTCGGATCGTGCAGCAATGCATCCGCCAGCCCAACCCGCTGCTTCATGCCCTTGGAGAGCTGGCTGATCGGCCGGTCAATGAAGTCGCCCAGCCAGCAGAGATCGGCCACGCGCTTGATGGCCGCCGCCCGGGTCGCCTTGTCCAGACCGCGTATCTTGCCGCGAAAGTTGAGGTACTCGCGCACGCGCATGTGAACGTCGAGCGGCGTGTTTTCGGGCAGGTAGCCAATGACTCGGCGGACATCCATCGACTGCGTGAATACGTCGTACCCCGCGACCGAGGCCGACCCGGCCGTCGCAGGCATATAGCACGTCAGTATGCGCAGGGTTGTGGTTTTGCCCGCGCCGTTGGGGCCGAGGAACCCGACGATCTCGCCTTCTTCGATGCTGAAAGAGATGCTGTTGACCGCGCGGCGATCCCCAAACATCTTGGTCAGATTTTTCACGTGAATCATGTTTGAATCCCGCTGCACAGGTTGTTGTGAAACCGAGCAGTCTAATCGCAAGGGGCACGCATGCCGAGTCGCGACCCGCGCCGGCCGCAACAATGCAAGCTCGCCTCAACAATACAGTTATGACTCCCCAACCGCAGCTCTTCTAATAAAACTGATGGAACGCGTCAACCCCGGCGGCCGGGTTGGCGATCGCCGAATTTACGGCAAATGGCATAGATCGAGGAATCGATGCAGACTTAGACGGTCCGGCGCTGTTGTTCCTGTCAATCGCCGGTCAAACCCGTTTGTAGTTCTTAGTTGGTTCGTAGCTTAAGGTTGCGTCGTTGGCGCAACAGGCGACTCGATCTCCGTGGCACGCGGATTCCTGCTCACCGGCAGCGGCGGGTTCTTCGGTTGGCCATCGGGTCCGACCTCGGGTTTCGGGTTGTGTGGAAACACCTCCCGCCCGCAATCCGGACAAATCGTGGGCGGCGGTTTGTTTACGAAATGGTTGAGCAAAACGTAGGTCGGCGTGGCTTTCACCTTGCCATCCCGTGTCCAGAAGCAGCGCTCCGCAGGGTAGCCGGTGTTCTTTTTTGAATGAGGCGACGGCACCGGAAACGTCTCGCCGATCTGGGGCGTGTGCAGGAAGCTCAGATTCGTTTCGGCACACACGTACATGGTCGGAATGGCATCAGGCTCCACATACTCAGGAAAAGCGAAGGTGCGCCAGACCAAAACGCCGGCCGTTCCGAGCAGCACAACAGAGAGGACCAAGCCAACCGGCCCGGCAAAAAGGCCGTGTCGCGGCGGGGGTGTTGCGGCGACAGCGGCGCCCGGCGGATCGAAGGTGTTGGGGGAATTGGGATCGTGCGAATGGGTTGCCAAGCGTCACCTCGCTTTGACTGCGAAAGAGCCAGACTGAGTCGGAGCCGTGACGACCGACGAACATGGTAACGCTTGCGAGCGCGCAATACCACCCTGTTCGGTTCCGGATGCCTGTCGAATCGCGAAAATGTAAAAAGGGCTAAAGGGTTTCGATTTGGCTCGCGGGAACCCACCCGTCGATTCGCTCCGAGAGCTTGACCCGACGCCAGAGGTCGCCCGATGCCCCGGCGCGCGTCTCCAAAATCTTTACTTCAAGGCCTGCGGGCAACGGGCGATCCACCTGCGGCTCATACGCCACGCCGCTGCCCTTGCGCAGGATGACCTGGTCGCCCACCAGGACTCCCTCGCCAGGTCGCCGGGCCGCGGTCATGTCCCATGTCACGCTCGCACCAGCGGCGAGGCCGGCGAGGCCGCCGATGATCGCAAGCGAGGTCAGTGCCGGCAGTCGCCGGCGAATGAACAGCTTGACGCCGAGCACGATCCAGAAGGCGACAAAAAGCGAAATCGCCAGCGCGGTCCTGAATCGGAGCGACGTGTCAAAGTGCCAGAAGAGCAGATTGCGCATCAGGGCCGACGAGGGCGAAGATTCCAGTTGCAGGCTGACGAGACTGCGGGCGTGGGCGAGATTATGACGCACGTCCCGGTCCGAGGGGATCAGTTTCGACGCCCGGCGGTAATTCAATATGGCGCGGCCCCTGTCGCCCAAGCGCAGATAGGTATTCGCGATGTTGTAATACAGATGACCGTTCAGGTGGCCCCGCGACGCCAGGGTGTCAAAACCTTGAAGCGCTTTCTGGTAGAGTGTTCTCGCTTCCGCCGCGGATTGTTTTTCGGCGGCCACCGCCTGCTCGTAGTCGCGCAGCGCCATGTCGAGAATTTCTCGCGCGGAATCGGCGGCCGCAGCAGACTGCCCGAGCACGTTTTTCGCGGGAGCATCGGCCGGCGATTGGCCCGATGCGAGCAGTGTCGCCATTGTGACAAGAAGCAGCGCGCTCATCGCAACTCGACTCCTTCAAGCGCATCGATGATGTCCCGCGCCTTTGAGGCAGCCTCCTCGATCTGGACCCCCCCCTTCCCACTGTAGCGGGCGAATTCCAGCTCCCTGAGAAATGCGTCGACCTCTTGAATGAGTTCGGGAGGCGCGGGTCGGGCGAGTGCGTTCACGCCGTCGCTCGGCGTCAGTCCAGCAGCGGGAACGTTCGTTCGATCGGCGATGTATCCCAGCAGAGCCGTGCTCAGACTGGAGACGGATTGCTCAGCCAAGGCGCGTTCGATGGCCTTGCGCGCCCGCGATTTCGCGAACGTGGAACGCTGCAGAGCGAC
>DATMEE010000605.1:0-3563 GCA_035557035.1 Phycisphaerae bacterium | reverse complement strand
CCGCATTGAACATTCGGCCACGAGAAAAATGTATCCGAAGAACAAGAGGATTATGAGCAGTCCAAAGAACGGGTGCTGAATCCAACGTTGAATATGAAGCGGATCGCGGGACATTGGCTCAAACGATCGAAGGTTTCAGAGAAGCCACTTACGACAAATTGAACTCGCGCAGCTTGCGATAGAGCGTGCGGGCACCGATGCCCAGGTCTTTGGCCGCCTTTTCCCGGTTGCCGTGATTGCGGGCGAGGGCGTGCTGGATCGCCATTTTTTCAAGCTCGCGGAGGGTGATGTTGGCGTGGGTGCGTGAGGTGACAGGCACGATCTCGGTGGTTGCGTTGATCGGCGGCGTCGCGGGCAAATCGCGCACGTCGATGGTGTCGCCGTCGCACAGCACGACGATCTGGCTGATGACGTTCTGCAACTCCCGCACGTTTCCGGGCCAGCGATAGCGCGTCAGCAGGTGCAGCGCCTCGGGCGTGATCTTTTTCACCTGCGTGCCGTGTATCGTGTTCGCCTGCTGCACGAGGTGATAGATCAGCGGCGGGATGTCCTCCGGGCGGTCGCGCAGGGGCAGCAGGTTAATCTCGGCCTGATTCAGCCGGAAGAACAAATCTTCGCGGAATTTCCGTTCGACGATCAGTTCCTTCAGGTTGCGATTGGTGGCGGCGACCACCCGGACATCGACGTGAATCGGCTTGCTCGATCCGACGCGCAGCACCTCGCCATTTTCCAGCACGCGCAACAGCTTCGACTGCATGTGCACGGGCATGTCGCCGATTTCGTCGAGAAAAATCGTGCCGCCGTCGGCCTCTTCGAAATAGCCGCGACGGTCGGCCATCGCGTGGGTGAACGAACCCTTGATGTGGCCGAACAGCTCAGATTCGAGGATGCCTTCGGAGATGCCGGCGCAGTTCACGGCGACCCAGGGTTTTTTTCGGCGGTCGGAGTTGTTGTGGATGGCCCGTGCGACCAGTTCCTTGCCGGTGCCGGATTCGCCGTAGATCACAACGGTGAGCTTGGTGTTGGCCAGCTTGCGCACTCGGTTGAGCACGCTCTTCATGGGGCTGCTGATCGCGATGATGCCCTCGAAGTGCTCGGCGTCCTTTCTCACCTGGGCGAGCTGAAAGTTCTCCCGAAGCATCCGGGCGTGGCGGGCGGCGCTGGCGACCTGGTTGCGGAGCAGCTCGAGGTCGAGCGGCTTTTTGAGGTAGTCAAAAACGCCGGCGGCCTTGAAGGCGTCGCGGGCGAGCTGCTCGTCGCCGTAGGCGGTGATGAGAATGCCCTGGGTCCAGGGACTCAATTCGCGGGCGCGCGAAAGTATATCGAGGCCGGTCATGTTTCCGCCGAGGCGATAGTCCGAGACGATCACATGTGGGGCGCGCTGGCGAATCGACGCGAGGGCCTCCTCGCCGGAATCGACGAGATGGCAGGCGTAGCCGGCGCGCTCGAGGCCTTCCTTCATGGCTTCGCCGTGCGAGGCTTCGTCTTCTACGATCAGGATGAATGAGGTGTCCGACACCGGGATTGGTCCTTTGGGCTATTTCTATCCTAGAGGCGAGGGGAATGCCAAACCGCCACGCAGAGCCGCGCCCGTGAGGAAGCGACGGGTGTCGATGGCGACCGGTTCTTGTCGCGGGAAAAAGAAAGTCACAAATCCGTATTGTGCGGGAGTGTTCGGCGTGCGCGCGGTGACCGCTCCCTACGGTCGCGGCTCTGTCTACCGCCGCTTCCTTAGGGGCGCGGCTCTGATTAGGATGCCTGCGGCAGGAAAAGGTAGGAGTTACGCCCCCATGGCGCTCATCGTTCTCGTTGCCGACACGCTGAATGAATCCGGGCTGGCCGATCTTCGGGCCTGCGGGTGTGAGGTTATTTGCGAGCCGGGTTTGAAGGACGATGCGCTGCGGACGGCAGTTGCACGATCGCGATGCAACGTGCTGATTGTGCGGGGCACGGAGGTCAAGAAGGACGTCATCGAGGCGTCGGACGATCTGGGTCTGATCATTCGGGCGGGGGCGGGTTACAACACGATCGACGTGGCGGCGGCGTCGCGTCGGGGCGTGGCGGTGGCGAATTGCCCCGGCAAGAATGCGGTCGCGGTCGCGGAGCTGACGTTCGGTTTGATTCTCGCGCTGGATCGGCGGATCGTCGATGGCGCGGTCGATCTGCGGGCGGGCAAGTGGAACAAGAAGGAGTACTCGAAGGCCCGCGGACTGAAGGGGCGGACCCTGGGCGTGGTCGGCGTGGGCGACATCGGCCGCGCGGTGATCCGGCGGGCGAAGGCGTTCGAGATGGAAGTTGTTGCGTACAGCCGGTCGCTGACGCATGACCGGGCGGAGGAGCTGGGGGTTCTGCGGTGCTCCAGTCCGGCCGAGGTCGCGGCGCGGTGCGATGTTCTGTCGGTGCATCTGGCGGCGGCGCCAGAGACGAAGAACATCATTAACGCCGACGTTATCAAGCAGCTCAAGCCGGGCAGTTATTTTGTGAACACGGCGCGGGCTGACGTAGTGGATTATTCGGCGCTGGCCGATGCGATGAAGAAGCGGGATATTCGCGTGGGGCTTGATGTCTATCCGAAGGAGCCTTCGGCGGGGGAGGCGGAGTTTGCGGCGGAGATCGTTCGCACCGGCGGCGTTGTGTATGGCACGCACCATATCGGGGCGTCGACGGATCAGGCGCAGCAGGCGATCGCGGAGGAGGCGGTTCGCATCGCGACCACATATGCGCAGACGGGACAGGTGCTGCACTGCGTCAACATCGAGCATGCGCCGAACGCGGCGTGCCAGTTGGTTGTCAGGCATTACGACAAGGTGGGCGTGCTGGCTTCGGTGCTGGATCTGATCAGCCGGGCGAACATCAGCGTGAAGGAGATGAGCAACTCGATCTATCAGGGTTTTGAGGCGGCGGTCGCGGTCATTCAGCTCGACAAGAATCCGCCGGCATCGCTGGTTGATTCGATCGCTGCGATGAAGGACAAGATTATTAAGGTGGAGGTGAAGTGCGCGAAGTAAACGCCGGAACGCTGAAACTGATACACCGAAGTGGAACCGCCGAAGCAGGGAGTAATATGGGGTTTCAGATTTCAGATTTGAGATTCGGGATGAAGCACGAAGCTCATAATGGCTGACGACTTGAAAATACTCATTGCTGATCCGCTTGCGGAAGAGGGGTTGGCGAAGCTGCGCGCTACGCCTGGGCTGGCGTTTGACGTGCGCGTCGGGCTTTCGCCGGCCGATCTCGCTAAGGCCGTCGCCGAGTATGACGGGCTTATCATCCGGTCCGGCGTGAAGGTGACGAAGAACGTGCTCGCGAATCCGGGCCGGCTGCGAGGAATCGCGCGTGCGGGCGTGGGGGTTGATAACGTCGATCTCGACGCGGCGACGGCGGCCGGCGTGCTGGTAATGAATACGCCGGATGCCAACACGCTGTCCACGGCCGAGCACACGATGGCGATGATGTTGTCGCTGCTGCGGCGGATTCCGGCGGCGCACGCGCACGTTGTCGGCGGGGGTTGGAAGCGGGGGGATTACGTCGGCGAGCAGTTCGCGGGCAAGACGCTGGGCATC
>DATMEE010000604.1:0-2590 GCA_035557035.1 Phycisphaerae bacterium | reverse complement strand
CTTGTCCATCTCGTCGATGAAGATGATGCCGGAATTCTCCGCCCGATTGATGGCCATCTCGATGGTCTTTTCGCGGTCGATCAGCTTGTCCACTTCCTCATCCAGCATGATCTTCCGCGCCTCGCGGATCGTCACCTTGCGGTCCTTCTGCCGAGACGGCATCAACCGTTCCATCAAATCTTGAATCTCCGGCCCAAGCTGCTCAGGGCTCATCGTCGTCGCGAGCATGCCCATCGGCTGGGCTTTCTGCTCGACCTGAAGCTCGATCATGCGCTCTTCCAACTCGCCCGAGCGAAGCTGGGCACGCAGCTTCTCGCGGGTGCGCTGCCGGCGACTCTCCGCCTCGCTTTCTTCCGATTCGGAATCGCTCTCCGACGCGGGTCGGGGGAGTAGTTCGTCAAGAATTCGCTCCTCCGTGAGTTGCTCCGCTTTTTCGCGGACGACCTCGGTCTGCTCCTTCTTGACCATGGAGATGGAGATCTCCACCAGGTCGCGCACCATCGAATCGACGTCGCGGCCCATGTAGCCCACTTCGGTGAATTTGGTCGCCTCTACTTTCGAGAACGGCGCGTTCACCAGGATCGCCAGCCGCCGCGCGATTTCCGTCTTGCCCACCCCTGTCGGGCCGATCATCAGAATGTTTTTTGGGCCGACTTCCTCGCGCATCGCGTCCGGCAGTTGCAGCCGTCGCCAGCGATTGCGAATCGCCACCGCGACCGCCCGCTTCGCCTCGGTCTGCCCGATGATGTATTTATTCAGTTCTTCGACCACCCGTCGTGGTGTGAGGTCCTTCATCGAAAACGCACCAACCCCCTAAACGCTGTTAGGTAATTCAAATCTGATCCCAGGAATACATCCGGCGTCTGAAGGTCCGCAGCCCGGCTTCGCCGTTTGGCGGCTCAAGGTTTGCACTGCTTCTTCTCGATCTCGCCGATCTTCTCAATCCGCCGCTCGTGGCGCCCCCCCTCGAATTCCGTCCGAAGCCACGATTCGACGATCCGGCGCATCAGCGCGTCGCCCACCAGATCCGCCGGAAGACAGAGCATGTTCGAATTGTTGTGTCGCCGCGACATCTCCGCGGTCAACTCGTCGTGGCACAGTGCCGCGCGGATGCCGTGCAGCTTGTTGGCCGTGATGGACATGCCGATGCCGGTGCCGCAGAACAGAATGCCGCCGTCGCATTCTCCCTTTTGCACGGCGCTGGCGGCGGCGAACGCGGGGTCGGGGTAGTCGGCCGACTTCGTCGAATCTGTGCCGAAATCGACCGTCTTCTCGCCCATCTCTTCAAGCAGCGCCTTGATTCGGGCCTTGGCCTCGTAGCCGCGGTGATCGGCGCCCAGCGCGATTTTCATACCTTCACCTCTTCCATCCGCGATGCCAGCGCGGCCTCGATTTGCGATGCGACGCGCTCGTAGTCTTCCATCGGGCCGCCCACCGGATCGGGGATGTCCCCATCACTCAGCAGCGTGGAGGCCTTCTCACCATCACCCGGCGCCAGGTAGCGCAGCGTCTCCAGATGCTGCCGCGTCATGGTGAACACGTGGTCGGCCGAGCGCAACAGTTCGGGCGTCAGCGGCCGCGACACGTGGGAGGAAAGGTCCATGCCACGCTTGCGGCTCACGACGACGGACTCTTCGGATGCGCGCCCACCGCCATAGGCGGTCGTCCCCGCAGACATCACGTGGATGCCGCGGCTTTCAAGCTCGGCGACGCCGCATCCCAGCTTTTGCGCCAGGATTTTCTTGCAGACCGCTTCGGCGATTGGCGATCGGCATGTGTTGCCGGTGCAAACAAACAGGATGTTGAGCGAGGAGAGGCGGCGAACCGTCCGCTCGTCCCACACGCCCTCGCGAAGAACCTTGTAGTGTTCGTTTTCCAACTCGACGATGGTCGAACCCTTCCGATAGCGCGTGGCTCCCGCATCCAGAATGTAGTCCACGTCGTTGCCCAGCGCCGCTGAAACGTCGGCCGCGCTCACCGGCGGACTGGACCCGCTTCGATTCGCGCTCGATGCGATCACCGGCACGCCGGCCGCGGTCAGAAATTCGTCCGCCGCCCGAAGATCGGGGTAGCGAACGCCGACCGATCCGCGCGAATAAATCGCCGCGCGTCCCGCATCGCTTAACTTGGAATAGATCGCCGCCTTGCTGGAATCGGCCACCTTGAAAACCAGTGTCAGGGGTCCCGGCCATGCCTTGCGAATGAACCGCCTCCCCAGACTTGAAACCGTCGGTACAAAGGCATCCACGTCCGCGGGCCTGCCGATGTGAACCGTAAAAGGCTGTGTTTCCTGCCGCCCCTTCACATCGCGCAGCCGCTGCACGCTCTTTTCCTCGCCCGCGTTGGCCGCCAGACCATATACTGTCTCGGTTGGGAACGCGACGAGGGCACCATCCGCCAAGGCTTTCGCCGCCCGGCCAATCGCAGCCGTATCAGGCGTGTCCGCGTCGATGGAGATGATTTCAGCCGCCATGTAACCGCTTTGCTCCGTTAAAATTATGAATCTGATCGCGGATTCTGTCAATTGAATTGAGGCGGGATGCAGTGAACGCCGGCCCCGACCGACAGGAAACTCACTTTATGAGCCTGC
>DATMEE010000603.1:0-2166 GCA_035557035.1 Phycisphaerae bacterium | reverse complement strand
GAATCATGCGCGACCTGACCCGCGTGCGAAAAGAGGCCTGGATCGATCCGCTTACAGGCATTCACAACCGGCGATTCCTGGAAGAGAAATATCCGGAGATGTACGAGACGCAGCGGGCGGCCGGACGCGACCTGTCTCTGGTGATGATCGATCTGGATAATTTCAAGCGATTGAACGACACGAAGGGTCACGCCGCGGGCGACTCGGTGCTGGCTTTCGTCGGCGACCTTCTGCGGCAGTGCCTTCGCGGGGACGACTGCGCGGTGCGGTACGGTGGGGACGAATTCGTGGTCATTCTGCCCGGCGTCTGTGCGGACAATGCAAAGATTCTGGCCGAGCGCCTCTTGTCCTTGTTCAATCAACACGCCAAAACGATGTTTTCCGGCGAGGCTTCGGTCTCGATGACCGCAGGAATCGCGGGGATGCGGCAGAATGAGCCCCGCAGCGCGTCGGAGCTGCTGGCCTGTGCCGACGACGCGCTGCTTGCGGCGAAGCAGGCTGGGAAAAAAAGGGCGCGGCTATCAACCAATCGAGGGGGTGATCGCCGGGGACTGGGCCTCGTCGAGGGAAATAAGCCGCGCCGGTCGACTTCGGTCACGATGAATCTATAATGCTGCCGAGTGGCTTTCTCCTGCCGCCGGTGCCCGCACCACACGCGGACGATGTACATCGGTGTCGGCGTGTTTCCGAAATGTGTGCGGCGATCGCACTCGTTTTTCCTTTCCGAATGGATTTTCCGATCTGATGGCGCGCTGCTCTCTGTTCATTGCATGTCTGCTGGCGACCCTGCCGAACATGGGCTGCGCCGGCAGCATCTTCGGCGAGATCACGAGCTGGCAGCCGCACGGCGATGCGTGGGAAGGCATCACCTATTACGTGGGTGGTGCGGGGCCGATCGGCAACATCGGCTCGTTTGACGTTCCCGGCGGTTTGCGCGACGCGGGATACGACGGCGATGTTCGCGTATTTACGTGGCAAAGCTGGCTTCACTCGGGCGATCAACTCAACCTCGGGCGCAACCGCGAGAAGGCGATGGAGCTGGCGGAGATGATCCGCCGAAACCGTCGGCAATATCCGAGGGCGGCGGTGAACATTATCGCGCTGTCCGCGGGCACCGGCATCGCTACTTTCGCGCTGGAATTTCTTCCGGAAAGCGCGGCGGTGAACAACGTCGTTTTTCTCAGTTGCAGCATGTCGAGCAGCTATGACCTGACGCGGGCGTTGCGCCGGGTGCGCGGCAAACTCTACGTCGTTCATTCCAAGTCGGACGGCGTTCTGAAAAACCTGGTCTGGTACACGGGCACAATCGACCGATCGGCCGGCGACGAGGGCATCGCGGGGCTGGACGGCTTTCGCCTTCCACGCAGCGCGTTCGGTGAAACACGGCAGCAATATGCAAAACTGGTAAACGTGCGATACCGGCGGGAATTCAGAATGTCGGATTATCAGGGCGGTCACGTGGATTCGACCGCTCGGATGTTCGTTCGACGCTATGTCGCGCCCGCCCTCATGGGCAACGACAGACGCCTGCGCGGGCACTTCGAGGACTCGCAGTTCGCGGAAGATATCTTTGAGGATCCAACCGGCGCGGCGTCGACAGGCGACGACGAGCTTTATGACGACAGCGATTTCGGCGAGTATGGCGGCGGCTAATGGTCGCGGCTCGACGAGCCCCAGGCTCTCAGTCTGCTGGTATCGGATCTACGCAGTTTCTGACCGGCGAACTGGCGCTGCCCACTCGGGCGACAAGTCAAATTGACGAGGGCAAATGGACCGCTCAAAGACCCCGCGGCGGGAAATCGCAAAAAGTTCGCGGAAGCCCGCGCGTGCGGCACGCTCGCCACGGATGAGCGCCGACGACCGCCGCCGCCAGCTTCTCGAAGCGGCGATTCAATGCTTCGCCGAGTATGGTTACAAAGGCGCGACCACGGCGATCCTTGCCCGCGCCGCCCACGTCTCGGAGCCGGTCCTCTATCAGCATTTCAGCAGCAAGCAGGACATGTTCGTGATGCTGATCGATCAGGTCGGGCGCGAAGTGCTGCGCAGCTGGCGGCACGCGATCGCGCCCCTCAAATCGCCCATGGACCAGTTGCGCGTCCTTTTCCGGCTCAACCCGGCCACCACCGATCCCCGCACCAAACAGCTCTACCGCGTCATATTCATGGC
>DATMEE010000602.1:0-5360 GCA_035557035.1 Phycisphaerae bacterium | reverse complement strand
CCCCATCGTCATTAAAGCTGCCCAGGCAGCGAAAGCTATTGTGCGCGGAGAGCGCCCGCGAGATGGCGTCGTTGATGTCGGTGAGCGAGAGCAAATCGTTTTGTATTCCGATGGCGCGGGAGATTGCGTCGGTCATGAAATCGGCGTCGGTCAGGTCGTTCTGGACCGCGACGGCGCGCGAGACGGCGTCGCCGATTTCAGTCAGGTCGTTGTACACGCCGACGGCGCGGCTGACGGCGTCGGGAAAGTCCTGGGCGCGGAGGGGGGCACAAAGAAACACGACAGTCGCGACGAGGGTTGTCGAGAGAGCGTTGTTGCGTTTATGCGGTGGCATGATTCAGGCTCCTGGTTTTCAAGTGCCGCATTTAAGGCAGAATGGCGCGGGCCTGCAGTACGCTGAATCCGTCGGGCAACTGGGTCTGAGCCTCCCAGATGGAACTTGCCAGCGTTCCGCTCACGAAAACCGCCTCCACGATGAAGTCCTCGCCCTTGTTCGGAACCACGCGAACATACACATCGGCGCTGCCATCAATCGGGACGTTGGCGCATTGCAGCCGCACGGCCATGACGTTTGGATTGGTCACGGCGACATCGGCCGGGAAGTCATAGCCGGCCTTGGGATCAGCCGGCGCGGCCTGCGTATGCACCTGCGTGATTGTCACTCGTGGCGCCGACGCCGGCGGCCAGATCGTGGCCGTCGCGCCCGGCAGCCCTGCTGAAAACGATGGCGTCGAATCCGAGATGGACACGTTGTTGCCTTCGGCCCTGATCCTGCCAACAGCTCCGGCGCCGCCGGAATCCCCGAAATTTGAAACCGCTGATCCACCCACCGCGCGAAGAGAACCGGTGCTGTTGATTTGATTGGCCACAAGGCGAATGCCGCCGCCGCTGCCGGCGCCGCCCCCTCTGCCGGCTGCCACGCTGCCGTCGCCGCCGTTTGCTGTGATCTGGCCGGTGATGGTGATAGTGTTTGCAGCGGCCATCAGAATGGCGCCCCCACCGGCGCCTGCATTGCTCACATTGACAAAACTAGAACGGCCCGCGCCACCGCCACTGCCGCCAATCAGCGGAAGGATTCGCAGATTGCCATAGTCAATGCCTGGTGCCGCGGTTGCCGCGCAGCTTGGCCATCCACAGGAGCCAGGCAGGCCGAAGCCTCCGCCGCTTCCCGCACCGTCATTTGTATCGGCCCGATAGGAGGCGCCTCCCGGACCGGACCCTGCGGTTCCATCGATGTTGGGAAGAAGTCCTCGGGCGCCGCCGGCGAAGCCGCCCGGGCCGGGAATCGATCGCACGACGCTGGCGCCGACGGCCGCTGATCCGTTGATATTGATCGTTCCCGCAATGGTCACGCTGCCGGACACGAGCCACACAACCGGCGCGCCCTTCGGATGGTTTTCGAAGTTCACAGTGACCCCTGCCGGGATGTTGACGTTGGTGTAGCGAAAGACCACAGCCCACTTGGCGGCGTCGTAGACGCCGGTGAGCGGCGTGGCCGGGTCGGGGTTCGCGGCGTCGAAGGCTCCGTTGGGTGAAAGCGCGAGGTTTATCGTGGTGTTCGACACCGGACTGAAGGCGCCGTCAGAGCCGTTCGCGCCGGGGACCGTGATTTGGCCGTTCGCCCTTGATATGGACATCGCGATGATGGCGATTGCGAGAGCGGCGTTTCGGAACGGTATTGGCATCATGGTTCATCCTCCTCTTGAGTTACCTTCATCAAATCGCACTGCACGAGCCTTGAGCTCGCCGAGACGTTGGAATCAGTCAGCTTCCGATGAAAATGGCAACAGCCAGTCGCCGTCGGGCAGAATGAATCTTCCGTCCGAGGGCGGAAAGCAATTGCAGCCGGTGTCGCTCGTGCCCGCGGGACACGGGCCGCTGCCATCATTCTGGCATGCCGCGATGGCGGCCGACTGGTCCTCGCCCCCCTGATTGTTCGCCCGGACAAACTGAGTTGCCCCGTGTTCGTCGGTGCAACTTCGATAACACTCAAATCCGCCCTGGGGCTTCGGGGCCGGGCCGTCGCAGATGCCGCCCATCGTGAATGTTAGACCCAGAGCAATGACACAACCTTTGGTGCAGCGAGACATCGGATTCTCCTTTGCGGATTCGGTTCAATTGCGATTTCAGAGCCCTTGCTTCCCACACGCCGCGAAATGGCGCGGCAAACAGAGCCGCGCCCGTTCGGAAGCGGGCGGCGTTCGAGTGAAGACCAACGGTGACATAGCAAGAACCATCGACAGAGCTCTTGAAGCAATCTGGTCCTTCGGCAAGCTCCCGCCCACCACTCCCTTATAGTCGCGGCTCTATTAAGCGGTGAGAGAGGCGGGCTAGAGACGTATGCGCCGCCGGAGTCCTAGCGGGGCCACCGCATCCGTAAAAATCCTGGTGATTAGTTAGAACTGGGTTGAGAGGCGGGGGATGGCGAATTCGCGGATTGTTCCGCCGCGGCCTGGAGTTGCTCAAGCTGCCTGGTCCAATCCGCGACCTTTTCGGGCTTGTCCCATGCATCGTAAAGTCGCACGATCAAACCGGTGAGATCGCGGCTGCGTTTGCTCGGGACATCTGGCTGGTCGTGAATGGCCTCCAGCGTTTCCAACAGGATCGCCTCGGCTTCATCGAAGGCGCCGCGACCGCCGATGACGTTCACGAGGCTCTCGGCCACCGTCAGGGTGTCGGCATGTGCGGGTCCGTGAATGCGGCGAAAGATCGCCAGCGACTCCTGCAGGGCGGATTCGGCCCCGGCCGTATCGTTAAGGGCATGCAGCAGGAAGGCCAGATTGTGCAGGCTGGTGGCCACATCGGGATGGTCCGACCCATAGAGTTGGCGGCGCAATGCAAGGGCCGCACGGAAGGCCTGCTTTGCCCCGGCCATGTCGCCCTTGCCCTGAAGCGTCATCGCCAGATTGTCGAGCGCGGTTGCATTGTTGGGATGCACTTCGCCCAGCACCCGGCGATTTACCTCCAGCGTTTCGCGCAGCAACGGCTCGGCCGCATCCCATTCAAACTTTAGGTTATGAAGCAGGGCGAGGTTGTTGAGGGCTTCACCCAGAGCCGGTTGATCGTTATTTTCAGGGAGCCGCGCGAGAACGATCGCTTCCTCGAAAAGCGGTTTGGCATCATCAAACTGTTTCAGGCTGGTCAGGCTCGAAGCCAGATCATTGAGACAGGAGGCGATCAGGGCGCTTTCAGCGCCGCGATCCCGAAGGATGGTCAAAGCCGCGCGAAAGTCGAACTCGGCTTTTATCGACCGGCCGGCGAATTGATGCACGGTGCCGCGTTGAACCAAAGCCTTCGCATAATCCACGCTCGTCGCCCCGGCCGCCGTCCCATAGAAATCCGTCGCGATCTCCACTTGTCTTAAGGCCGCGTCGTATCGGGCCAGTTCGGCATAAGTGCGGCCGACGGTCAGCCGCACGGCGGCTTCGACATCGGGCTGCTCTTTCATGCTTCCGGCGTCGAGCTTTTCGACGGCGCGATCGAGCGCTTCGCGAACGGTGATCTCGCGCCGAGCACTGTTCTTCGGGTCGGCGGCCGCGAGCATTTCCTGAAGGAATTCATTGACGGCGTCGGCTTTGTGTGCCGACCTCTGGGCATCGACGGCGCTTTGCTCGGCGCGCCTGCCCTGCTCGCGGGCATCGTCCCGCGCGTGCAGGGCGGCGATGAAGCCCGCGACGGAAAGCGTAATGCCGATGAGCAATGCCGCCGCGACACCGGCGATGGCCACAAAGGCGGCACGATTGCGCCGCGCGAGCTTCTTCAGCCGATAGCGCATTGTCGGCGGGCCTGCCAGCACAGGCTGATGGCTCAAATAGCGTTGGATTTCCAGGGCAAGCTCGTTGGCGGTGTCATAGCGCCGCGCACGGTCCTTCTCCAGGCACTTCATCACGATCCAATCGAGATCACCGCGTACGCGTTTGATGAGCGCACGGCGATCCGGGATTGAATCAGCGCCGCGCCCGTCAGGAAGCGGCGGGCGCTCCGTGCGCGCCGGTTCGCGTCCATCAAAAAGGGATGGTTGATTCTCGCGCCGGGCGCTTCCTGACGGGCGCGGCTCTGATTGGCGCCGCTCTGTTTGGCGCGGCGTAGAGAGCGCGTGCAATCGGGTGCTGGGCCGGGGCGGCTCGACCTCACGGATGATTCGCTGAACTTCGGACTGTCCCTTGCTCAAAAGCATCTTCGGATCGAACGGCAATGTTTCCGTCAGCAGCTCGTACAACAGCACGCCCAGCGCATACACGTCGGTTCGTGTGTCGATGTCGAGCTGGCTCGTGTCGGCCTGCTCGGGACTCATGTAGGCCGGCGTGCCGATCAGCGCGCCCTGTTGGGTGAAAATGGAGTGCTCGGTTAGACGCTGGTTCGTCGCCTTGGCCACGCCGAAGTCGATGACCTTGAGCCGGGGGCGAGGATCCGAGGGAGTCAAGGTCCCGAAGCGTTGACTGTCGATGCTGTCTCTTGTCGCGTCGATCTCTTGGCCGTTTGAATCCTGAGCAGCGACAAGAACATTGCTCGGCTTGATATCCCGGTGAATGATGCCCTTTTGATGCGCATGCTGCACGGCGTGGCAGACCTGAATGAAGAGCTCCAGCCGGGCGCGCAGATCAAGGCCGCGTTTGCCACAGTAAGTTGTGATCGGCTCCCCGGGAACGAATTCCATCACGAAATAGGGCCGGCCCTGTTCCGTCGCTCCGCCGTCCAGCACCGCGGCGATATTCGGATGGTTCATCATCGCCAGCGCTTGGCGCTCGCCCTCGAAGCGGGCGATGACCTCGCGCGAATCCATTCCCGGCTTGATGACCTTGACCGCCACCGTCCGGCGCACCGGCTCCTCCTGGCGGGCGCGATAGACGGCGCCGAAACCCCCTTCACCAATGACTTCGAGCAAGGTGTAAGATCCCACCCGCGAAAGCGCAGGCTGATTTGCAAGTCCCGAAAGAAGCGCCGCTTCGCATGCGATGCCGTGCATCGTCGGAGATTCGAGAAAGGCGCCGGCCAGTTCGTGAGCGGCGAGAAGCTCGTTCACGCTCTCGCGCAGGGCGGCGTCATCGCCATAGGATCGGTTGAGCGCTTCGAGTCGTGCGGCGGGAGGCATTTCGACCAATGCCTCGAAGATCGATTTGACGCGCAGCCAGTCAGACAACCTAAACACCCCCGGTGTCGAAACGCGCGCCCAGCGCAACCTCGGAGTGCGCAATCACCCGTTTATCGCCTGGTACAACCAGGCGCGGGCGAAGGCCCATTCGCGCTTGATGGTCCGCTCCGAAAGTCCCAGTGCCGCCGCAGTGTCCTCGACGCTGAGGCCGGCGAAAAAGCGCAATTGCACGATGCTCGCGGCGCGCGCATCGCGCTCCGCGAGCCGG
>DATMEE010000601.1:0-7489 GCA_035557035.1 Phycisphaerae bacterium | reverse complement strand
GCCCGGGCGGAGGAGAAGGCTGAAATGGACAAGTGGAAAGAAACGGTCAAGAGCAAGGGCGGCGATCCGGAAAAGGGCATCAAGACCGCCTCTGGTCTGTGGATCACCCATGTGAAGGAAGGCACGGGCGAATCGCCCAAGCCGACGGACAAGGTGAAGGTTCATTACTCGGGGTGGCTGGTCGGCGCCACGGAGCCGTTTGACTCGTCGGTCGACCGCGGCCAGCCGGCCACGTTCGGATTGAACCAGGTGATCAAGGGGTGGACCGAGGGCCTGGGCCTGATGAAGAAGGGCGGCAAGGCGATCCTGGTGATCCCGGGCGATTTGGCCTACGGCCAGCGCGGCTCCCCGCCGAAGATCGGGCCGAACGCGACGCTGGTGTTTGAGGTCGAGCTGCTGGGGATCAATGAGTAGAGCCGATTTGCAGGACGAAATCTGAATCTGTGAAAGGACCGGCGCACGCGAAGTTGTGCCGGTCCTTTTCTTGCGCAGACTTGATGTCTGTCGCCGCTGGTTATTCGTCTTCAAAAAGAAGGGGCGCGATTGCAGGCGGCGTCAGGCCGAGATGTTCATACGCCGCCGGCGTCGCGCAGCGGCCCTGCCGCGTGCGAATGACGAATCGCCGTTGGAGCAGGAACGGCTCAACCATGTCCTCCAGCGTGTCGCGCGACTGGCCCAGTGTGGCCGCGATCGCCTCGATGCCCGCCGGCCCTCCTCGGTAGGTTTCGATCAGGCACGAGAGATACGCCCGATCCAGCCGGTCGAGACCGGCCGCGTCGATCTCTTCAATCGCGAGCGCCTTCTCGACGATATTCACGTCAATTCGGCCGTCGGCGCGGACCGCCGCATAGTCCCGGATGCGCCGCAGCAGGCGATTCGCCACGCGCGGGGTGCCCCGCGAACGCTGGGCGATCAACGCCAGCGATTTCGGGTCCGCCTTGATCTCCAACCGCAGCGCAGATCGCCGCAATATCTCGGTCAGATCATCGGCTCCGTAGAAATCCAGGTGATAACGCAGCCCGAAACGGTCGCGCATCGCGGCGGTCAACATGCCTGCCCGCGTCGTCGCGCCGATCAGCGTGAAACGCTTGAGATTGAAGTTCACGGTGCGCCCGCCGACGCCGCCCTCCAACGTGAAATCGACGCGGAAGTCCTCCATCGCCGGATAGAGAAACTCCTCCACCGTCTTGTTCAGCCGGTGAACTTCGTCGATGAAGAGGATGTCGCCCTCGCTCACGCCGGTGAGCGTGCTCATCAGGTCGCCGGTCTTCACGATCGTCGGCCCGCTGGTCACGCGGATGCGGTCGGAAACGCCCATCTCCTCCGCGATTAGATGAGCGAGCGTGGTTTTGCCCAGGCCCGGAGGCCCGTCGAGCAAGACGTGCTCAAGCGGTTCCTTGCGCTGTTTGGCGGCGGCGATCGCGATCTGGAGCTGCTCGATGATCGACGATTGCCCCACCCATTCGTCGAAGCGGCGCGGGCGCAGGGCGACGTTGGACTGCTCTTCGCGGTCGGAGACGGAGTCGGAGGTGATGACGCGCTCGCGGGGCATGGTCAAACGCCGAAACGTCGAAACGCCGAAACGCCGAAACAAGGAATACAAAGAATCATCGTTCTGCTCCGCTCTTTACGCGATAAGCCGCTTTGACCCATTCGTCGGGGCCGTCGATTTTCTGGTGCAACTGGGCGGCACGGGCGAGCCAGCGCTGGGCGTCGGACCGCGTGTCGCCCCATTGGGTGATAATTTCAACCGCGACGAGCTGCTCGTCGGTGAACTCCAGCTTCTGGCCGGAATCAACGGCGCCGGAGATTACCGCGTGCTCGGTCACCTTGCCGCGCAGCTCGGCGACAATCTGCTCGGCCATCCGCCGGCCGATACCGGGCAGCTTCATCAGCCCCGGCAGGTCGCCGCGCTCGATTTCTGACGCGACTTTCGCCGCGGGTGCGGCAAGGGCGCGGAGGCCCTTGCGCGAGCCCATGCCCTTGACCGTGATGAAAAGCTTGAAAAACGCGCGATCCTCGGAGCGCAAAAAGCCGACGAGACGGGGCGTCATGTTTCCGCCGGGCATGTTCGCCTCGAAGTACTCGAGGGTGTGCAGGGTAATCTCCGAGCCGAGGCTGGCTCTCAGCTCGGCCGCCGCGTAGGCCGGAACGAGCGCTTCGTGGGCCACGTCGCCGCGCTCGACGATGGCAGTTTCGTCGGTGAGTTCAGTCAGAATGCCGCGAAGTCGGACGATCATTGAGAAAACGCCAAAAAGTCAAAACGCCGAAACGCCAAAACTCACGATCGCCGAAGATCCATTCAATGTCGGCCGCTCATTCTTGTCACCGCGGCGCACCATGCGGCGGCGAGGGCGTCGGCCACGTCGGGCGGATCGGGCATCACCTTCAACTTGAGCGTCGCGATCATGGCACGCTGCATCTGCAACTTGCCGGCGTGCCCGTTGCCGGTCAGCGTTCGCTTGATGTGCGTGGCGGAAAGGCTGACAAGGTCAATGCGCCGGCGCGCAGCGGCGAGCAGGATAACGCCGCGGGCGTGGCCCATGAGAATCGCGGTGCGGGGGTGCTTGTAGTGCGCGTACAACTCTTCGACGGCCATCAGATCGATGCGATGCTCGGAAAGGATTTCGTCGAGACCGATTTCAATTTCCCGCAAACGCTCGGGCAGGGCGGATTTGGCCGACGATCGGACCAGTCCGGCATCGAGAACGCGGTGTGATGCGGATTCGATGATTGCGTAACCGGTGCGATCGAGGCCGGGGTCGATGCCGAGGATCGTGAAGGATGCCTGTAACGGCTCGGGCGGCGCAGGTAGCTTGCACCCCGGGTTTGTCGCGAGCCGCCGCCCCTCCGCACTTTCGTGGCGGACATCAATGGCCCCTATTCGATTCGCCACTGGGTCCCATCCTTGCGATCTTCCAGCGTGACGTTCATTTTCGCCAGCTCGTCGCGAATGTGATCGCCGATCGCGTACTGGCGCGATTCCCGCGCCATGCGGCGCACGTCGATTAGCAGTTCCATGAGCCGGGGTGTCAATCCATCGTCTCCCAGCCTGGCCGCGACGGGCTTGGAAATCAGCAGGCCCAGAATGTGCGCGAGCGAAACGAATGTGCCCGCGGCGGCCTGCACGAGCGCGCGGACCTGATCGCCGGGATGCGTCTCGACGCGCGACTCATCAATGAACCGATTGATCGCCCCCGCCAGATCAAATAGTACGCCGATCGCGCCTGCCGTATTGAAATCGTCGTCCATCGCCTCGAGAAAGCGAAGTCGATGGGCCATGACTCGCTCGAGAAACTCGCGCGCGATGGCCCCGGTGTCCTGATCGCGAAACTGCTCGATCTGCGAACTCACTTGATAGGGGTTCTCGCCGGTGGCGCGCTCCAGCCGCTCCATCAAACGATAAAACGTGTTCAGCCCGGTCTTGGCCGCCGCCAGGGCCTCTTCGGAAAACTCGATGGGCGAGCGGTAGTGCGATTGAATGATGAGAAATCGCAGCAGCTCGGGCGAGTGCTTTTCAAGCAGGCTTGAAAGCTGGAGCGACGCCATCATTTTCTCGAATTCGGGATCGGACTTTGATATCTTTTTCGTATTGAAGCGGGTCAGGCCGTTGTGCAGCCAATACTTCGCAAACGGTTTTCCGGTGGCGGACTCCGCCTGCGCAATTTCGTTTTCGTGGTGGGGAAACTTGAGGTCCATCCCCCCCCCGTGCAGATCGAAGGTCTCGCCCAGCAGCTTCATCGCCATGGCCGAGCACTCGATGTGCCAGCCGGGACGGCCCTTGCCCCAGGGCGAATCGTAAACCACGTCGGGCGGCTCGTCGGGCTTGGCAGCTTTCCAGAGGGCGAAGTCGCCCGGGTTCCGCTTCTGTGCCGCGACGAGACCGTCGCGCGTACCGGCGAACTGCTCCTCGGGCTTGCGGTTGGAGAGCTTGCCGTAGTCATCGTCCTTGCTGACGTCGAAATAGACATCGCCATCGACGACGTACGCCGCATTTTTGTCGATGAGCTTTTGAATATGCGCGATGATCTCCGCGATGTGCTCGCTGGCCCGCGGCATGTAGTCGATGGACCGAACGCCCAGTGCGCCGATGGCCGCGACGTATTTTTCCTCAAGATCACGCGCCAGCTCCATGACGGCGCGTTTTTGGGCGCGGGCCTCGTTGATGAGCTTGTCCTCAACATCGGTCACGTTCACCACCCACGTCACCTTGTAGGACTTGAAGCTCAGATAGCGCTTGATCACGTCGAAGACGACGGGGCCGACGGCGTGGCCGATGTGGGCGGGTTTATAGACGGTCGGCCCGCAGAGATACATGCCGACTTCGCCGGGCCTCACCGACTCGAAGAGTTCTTTTTCACCGGAGAGTGTGTTGTAAACGCGGAGAGTCATTGGGAAAAATCAAAACGCCAAAAAGTCAAAAAGTCAAAACGCCGGAATCAAGGCACAGCGGCACGAAGAGGTTTGGTTAGATTCGTCCGATCGAGAATCATGGGAGTTTACTCAGACCGACAATGGCGGTGCAGGCGATGGCTTCCCCTCGGCCGACGGCATCCATGCCTTCGTTGGTCTTTGCCTTCACATTCACGCAGTCGGGCATCACTTCGCACATCACCGCGATGACGTTCCGGATTTCCTGCTTGAACGCCGAGAGCTTCGGCCGCTCCGCGTTGATCGTCACATCGACATTGACCACAGCATACCCGAGGTCGTGGATTTCTTCGACCACCCAGGTCAGCAGCAGCCGGCTGTCGGCGCCCTTGAACTGCGGGTCCGTGTCCGGAAAGTGGTCGCCGATGTCGGGCAGGCCGGCAGCGCCGAGAACCGCGTCGATAACGGCGTGAAGGACCACGTCGCCGTCGCTGTGGGCGGTGAAGTGCTTGTCGAATGGCACGTCAATCCCGCCAAGCCGCAACGGCCCGCCGGATTCGAGGCGGTGGATGTCGGTGCCGAGGCCGACGCGATGGACAGGAAGCGGCGTCAATGTTGGACCTCACGTTTGCCCGGCCGATTTGGCGATCGGGTGATTTGGCGATCTGGCGATTGATTCACTTGTTGGTCTGGCCTCCCGTGGCGCTGTATTTCATCCCTTCGGCACTTCTGGTCCAATCAGTGAGTACTCGCCTCTAAATACTTCTTCGGCCGGGCCGGTCTTGAAGACGTGGCCCTCAACACCGGAGCGGCCGTCGCCCTGGGGCCATTCGATCTCCAGATCGCCGCCGGGCAGGTGCAGCATCGCCCGCCGGCTCAGTCGATCTTCCAGGACGGCCGCCACCAGCACCGCGCAGGCGCCCGTGCCACAGGCCTGGGTGATGCCGCTGCCGCGCTCCCATGTTCGCATGGTCGCTTCCGCTGGCGAGTGACCTTGGGCGACGTGATAATTTACCCGGTTGGGAAACATGGGATGGCGCTCGACGAGCGGGCCGATGCGTTCCAGCTCAAAGGCCGCGACGTTCTCCACAAACGTCACCGCGTGCGGATTTCCCATTGAGACACAGGTGACGTACAGGCGGGCCCCGGCGACTTCGAGAGGCGCGTGAACGCAGCGATCGCGCGCGCCTTCGTATCTGACGGGAATTTCGGCGGGCGCCAGAATCGGCCGGCCCATGTCGACGCGCACCCGATTCACAACGCCCTCGCGCAGCATCGCCTCAAGATTCAGCACGCCGCGATCGGTCTCGATTCGAAGCGGGACTGTCTGATCGACGGCGTTGTCCGGACCTGGTGTTCCGGCGACGCCTTTGTGCCGCTTCTCGACCACGTACTTCCCCACGCAGCGAATGCCGTTGCCGCACATTTCGCCGCGCGAGCCGTCGGCGTTGTACATCTCCATGCGGGCGTCGGCGGTGATGCCCGGCGAGGGCGGGGTGATGAGAATCAGACCGTCGGAGCCAACGCCCCGATGCCGATCGCTGATGCGCCGCGACAGCGCGGGCAAATCGAGCCCCGCCAGAGATTGCTCGAAGCCATCAACGTAAACGTAGTCGTTGCCGAGGCCGTGCATTTTGGTGAAGCGGATGGAATGCATGACACCATTCTAAACCATCAGTTTGAACTAATCATCTGCAACGCGGATCATTCGAAGACTGAAATTGCTCATCTCATAAATCGGCAAACCGTCGTTCAACAGAAAACCGCTCGCCACGACGAGCGGTTCATCGCCCTCTTCAACTCGCGTGATCACGGCCTCGACTTCCACGCGCTGGTTGGTCGGCAGAATTTGGCCGCGGTAGGCCCAGGTGTGCTCAAGCCCCAAAGCGATTGGTTCGAAACAGTGAGTTTTTCCGAGCTTCTCGCCCCACCGCTCAATGGCGTAGGCCTTGAGTAGCTGCAGGAAGGATTCGAGGCCGAGAGAGCCGGGCCAGACCGGGTCCTGGTAGAAATGGGCCTTGAAGAACCAGGCGCCGGGGTTGACGCGGGCCGAGCCGCGGACGAAGCCGTGGCCGTTGGGACCGCCGGCCAGGGAGAGGGCGTCGATGCGGTCGAGCATGAGCAGGGCGCCGGCGGGCAGGGTGAGGCCGGGATTTTCCTGGGATTCGAGATTTGAGATTTCAAATTTCAAATCTGAGATTTGCAATTGCGATTCTTCCGGCGACAGCGGCGGCGTTCGCTCCAGCTCAAAGGAATTTGACTGGGGCATTTCCGCGCCGGCAGGAGAAAAACGCCGCTTGCCCGCATCGCGGATGCCGACCTGCTGGGCGAGGGCTTGCTTCGAGAAAAAGCCGAATGTCGTCACCCCGTCGTAATGCAGCCGGCCGTCGCAGAGGAGTTGCATGTCGAAATCTTCGATAATCATTCCGCCCGCGAGATTGACCTTGGTCATCCGGGCGCGGGCGACGAGCGTGCCGGCATCTGGAAAAATCTCCCGGTGAAGAGTCGCTTTGCCGCCGAGGTTGCGGAAGGAAAGGTCTTCCTCGCTACGAAGTGCAGATCCGCAGTAGGCGGCGAGCCAGCCGCAGGGTTGCAGCGCCGCCTCGAGCAGGATGGCGAAGGGCATCGACCGCTGGCGGTTGGCCGCGAAATACCAGGCATCGAGCGGAATGTCGTATTCAGTTTCAATCCAGCCGCCGGCCTTCAGTTCCCACGGCCGTGGCTCGACGTGTACGACGCGGTCGAGGAACTGGAACGGCGGGCCGGGAAGGCGGGCGATTTTTCTTTCGCGGTCGAAGATTCGGTATTGGTCGCCGAAGGCTTCGGAGGGATTTCCGTTTGAGAACGCGAGAATGGTCTGCTTGTTGAAGATTGGGTCGCGCGTCGCCCAGCCGCGTTGCGGCGGGGCTAAACGAGTTTCTGCGGCGCCGGCGCTTACGGCATCGAGGTCGGAGCGGGAATCCGGAACGCGGAATTCGGAATGCGGAATGGTTTGACGGGGGCTCGATAAAGCCTTGTCCAATTCCGCACTCCGAATTTCGAATTCCGGGGCGCTTTTGATTGTAGGCAACTCGCTGACCGCCGCGTCCGGGATCCGGTTCGCCCAGATCGATTCGAT
>DATMEE010000600.1:0-3773 GCA_035557035.1 Phycisphaerae bacterium | reverse complement strand
AACTGAAGAGCTGCCCAAGCACCGGCACATCGCCGAGTCCGGGAATCTTGTTGGCAATGGCATTCACCGACTCGTTCAACAAACCGGCGATGGCGAACGTCTTGCCATTGGGGCACTCGATGGTCGATTCGACCCGCCGCGTTCGGAACGTGAACACCGGAATCGTGTCGATCTGACGCGAACCCGGCACCGCATCGCTGACTTCAGACATCACGTGCAGCCGAATGATCTGGTCGGCCCCGACGGTCGGCGTGAACGCAAGCCGCACGCCGAATTCCTTGTATTCAATCGTGATCGCGCCTGCGACGGCACCGCCCTGGGAGACCGGGATGGGCACTTCGCCGCCCGCGAGGAACGTCGCGGTCTGACCGCTGATGGCCACCAGATTCGGCTCCGCGAGCATCCGAGCGAGGCCGTTCTGTCTCAGCGCGTTCATGAAGACCTGCAACTCGGCCTTGGGAAACCCAAAGCTGATGTTCGTGTTCGGCCCGTTGGCGACCGGGGCCACCGAGTAAAGCTGCTGGCCTTCCAGCACGTTCGCCAGGCCGCTGCTGGAGAATGTGGTCGGATTGAGCTGCGCCACGTTGTTCGCAAAGAAGAAATCGCGCGACCAGTCCTGAGCGCCGATCGCCCAGTTGAACCCGAGGTTGCGCAGTGCCTCCTTATTTACTTCAGCGACCACGACCCGGAGCAGCGTTTGCTGCGTGCCCGACACCATCAAATGATTGATAACGTCGCGGCCCTGATACGCCTTGGCCAGATCCTCGACCTGCTTTGCAGTATTGGTGTCGGGGACGGTCCCCTGAATGACCAGCTGGCCATTGAGCGACCCGACGCGAACGTCCGACCGCGGCGACAGGGAGCGGATCAAGTCGGTCAGCACCACCAGGTTCGGCTCGACATAGACGTGAAAGACGCGGTGCTCCTGTCCGATGGTCAGAACCAGTTGCGTCGTCCCCGCGCTCTTGCCGATCACGATCACCCGGTTCGGCGACGGAACGATGATGTCCGCAATGTTCGGATCGACAATATTCGCTCCGTCCGCGGGACCGCTCAGATCGACCACCATCGATGAATTCACGCTCACCCGAATCAGCTCCGACGGCTGATCCTTCAGCGTCATCCGCGAAATCTGGATCCCTTCCCGCAGTTCCGCTGAGAGTCCGTTCGCCGGCGGCTCCGGCGGAATCGGCGCGACCGGCGCCACCGGCATTTCCTGCGCGACCGTCGACAACCCGGCAGAATCCGCCTGGGGTGTGGACGTCCGCACAACGGGCGGTGCGGAAGGCCGTATTTGCAGGGCATTGCCGAAGTCCCGAAGGTCTTCATCCGACGATGGCTCGTCGGCTTCGTCCTCCGACTCATCGGGCGGAGCCGTTTCCTCGTCGAAGCTCATTTCAATGTCATAAAGAGCAAGCGGCTCGTCATCGAGAGAGATGCAGCCGGGGTCATCCGTGCCCTGCATCCCGTCGCTCAATGAATCCGCCGACGAAGCAGCGTCCAGCGGCTCGTCGCTCATCTCGCCCGCAAAACGGCCGTCTTCCTCGAAGTCCGCCAGCGAAACCATGCCGCTGTTGGCCATGACCACCAGTCGCCCGCAGTTGCCGAAGTCTTCGAGATCGGCCGCCCCTTCATGAGACAGGGCGCCGCCGCCGGATTCCTGGGGCAGCGAGACGCTGGCGATCCATGCGGCCCGAAGCGGCCGCGTCATGCCGTCGATCGACCACCCTCCGACCGGGGAAGGTTGCCCGTGCATGAGCGCCGACAGACTCCAGAGAGAGATGTACGAGATCATGTTCTGTTACCCGCCTGTAGTTATTCCTGATTTCTCAAAAGTTGAGATGGACCCCGATCTTGAAGCCGCCCAGTGTCTGCGTGCAGTGTCGAATGACGCCGACGACGTGAAAGGGCGTCCCTTCCTTGTTCACTTCCACCAGAACGGCCTTGCCGATTTCCATTTCCGTGTCGCCCTTGACCATCATGCCGTTCTTGGAGACGTTCAACAGTGCCAGCCGCCTGCGTACGGTCTGGCCCTCGTCTTCCATCACGATCAGCACTTCCAGTTGGAACGGGCTGCGCTCCTCGCCGCGATGCGGCTCGCGGCGCGAGAGCGGCGCGTTCAGCATCGCCACGAATGCAATCCATTCACCTCGGGTTGCGAAGATGACTTCTGACTTTTGGGACGACATCAGCTTCACGCCTCAAAACCAAACGATCTTTCCTCACTCCGTGCCGTCGGTATATCGGAACCCCTCCCATGCCCCATAAGGCCGAGTTTTTCAGAAAATCGTGGACAGACTGGCGAAGCGGTCGTTATGGGACCCCGCGCCGTCCGGCAAAAACAGCCAAAGCCGAAGGGCGATGCACTCGATGGATGGAGTAGTCGCGACCACGCCCGGGTAGATGCCCGGCCGGTCTTGTGAAGTCCCCGCCCTTCGCGGGAGAGGAGCAACCCATGAGCTCGAAAAAGATTTGCGTCCACCAGATCGACGATCCCGTCTTCAAATTGCTGACCGACTACAAGATCGTCGCCACCTCGCGCTCCCGCGAAGAGCTGCGCAACGTCATCGGCACAGAGCACGTGGCGGCCCTCATCGTCGATCTCGACGCGGCCGACGCCTTTGATACCGTTGTGGAAGCGATGGAGATACGCCCCTCGCTCGCGGTCATCGGCGTCACCGGCTCCAGCGACGTGAACAAGATCATTCGCGCCCAGCGCGCCGGCTGCCGCCAGCTCACCTGCAAGCCGCTCGACGAACAGGACCTGCGCTCGGCACTCAAGCGCGGCCTATCCGAATCAGACGAGCGACCCTCCGTCGGAAAAACGATCGCGATCATGGGAACCGCCGGCGGTGCCGGGTCCACGACCGTTTCATGCTATCTGGCGATGTCCATCGCCGACTTTGCGAATCGGCTCGCCTTCATCGATCTCGACCTCGAATTTGGCACCGTCGCCAAGGCCTGGGACCTCAGCCCGCGCTATACCATCACCGACCTGCGCGAGGCCGGTGAAATCGATCGTCATACGTTGGAAGAAACGCTGCTCGATCTTCCATCCGGCATCTCCGTGCTGCCGCGCCCGGAAGAGCTCGAGCAGGCTCAGCTTGTGGACGAAAGCCTGATCCGCAACGTCCTTTCCGTCGCCAGCAACACGTTTCCATTCGTCGTCATCGATCTGCCGCGCAAGCTCGACGCCATCACCGGGGCCGCTATCGAAACTTGCCATAAGCTTCTGGTCGTGACGCAGCTTACGGTGACCGGCATTCTCAACGCCGGCCGCCTGAATGACGGCCTGATTCGCTTCGGCGTCGCCCCAGACAAGATCGAATTCTGCATCAACCGCTACAACAAGAAGGTGGGCACGCTCGACGTGAAGGCACTGGAGCAAAAAGTCAGCAAGAAAGTGATGGGCGTCATTCCCAACCACTACAAATCGCTTTCCGTAGCCAGCGACCTGGGTCAGCCCGTCTCCGAGCGCAACCCGGTGCGAAAGGTGATCGCCGAAATGGCCGCTCAACTGTGCGGCCGGCCAGTCGCACAGCAGTCATCAAGCTGGATGGCCAGCCTCGGCTTCGGGTCGTAGCGTCCGCCGTCTCGGCGGACGGAGAA
The DNA here is from genome assembly GCA_035557035.1 of Phycisphaerae bacterium. Classification (GTDB taxonomy): domain Bacteria; phylum Planctomycetota; class Phycisphaerae; order UBA1845; family UTPLA1; genus JADJRI01. The sequence continues at coordinate 164 of DATMEE010000600.1, read as the reverse complement.
CAGAGCCGCGACCGTAAGGGAGTCGGTTAACGCCGTGCGGCCGCGTAACTTGGAATTTCGGTAGGCCGATTGTCTGTCGGCGCATTCCACATTCCAAAATGAAAAATCTTCATTGAGCCCCTGGCCGGCGCATCATGCCCAACTCCGCTTAGAATGCGGCATCC
>DATMEE010000599.1:0-3782 GCA_035557035.1 Phycisphaerae bacterium | reverse complement strand
CGAGTGCGCATCGATCGGGACCGAGCTGCTCGGCGATCAGATGCAGCTGATGCGCCAAGTGTCGACCGCTGCGGTCCAGCACCAGTGCGAGCGTCAGCAGCAGCGCGAGGTCCGGCGAGTGCGCGGCATCATAAAGAGTCTTGGGAATAGACTGGCGCAGTTGACGCGCGAAGGCGATCTGACGCGCATCGGGATTGCCGGCCGTCGCGGCGACGTCGCCGGCGGCTGGTATTCCGCCCGCAACTGACTCTGCGCCTGCGCCGAGGGCGCGGCTCACTGTCGCGGAGAAATCTTCGCCCTCGGCAATGCGTTGCCGCATGCCTTTTGGCTGCGGCACCACTACGACGAAATCCTCTTCGCGGAACGAGGGATCGAGCGCCTGGATGCGCTCGACGAGCGGCGGATGCGTCGCGAACAAAGACATCAGCCGGCGGCTGCCGCGGGCAAACAGCATGTGACTGATCTCTTCCGGGTCGACGGCGCGAAGATACGATCGCTCGGTGTATCCGCCGATCTTCTTGGGCGCGTCCGCCAACCCCCGGGTCTGCCTCGTAAACTGGACCGCGGATGCGTCCGCGAGCGACTCGCGCTGGCGGGAGACGGCAGCCTTGATCAGTCTCGCAAAAAACACGCCGATCGCGCCCACGATCGCGAGCCCCACGCCGACGGCCATGATCGCCGGAGCTCCACGATCCCGACGCCTCGACATCGCGCTGCTGTGATAACCGCCTCGAATGACGATGCGACCGATGATGCTCAACACCATGATGCCGAAAAGGACGCCCATCATGCGTATGTTGATGCGCATGTCGCCGTTCAGGACGTGGCTGAATTCGTGAGCGATGACGCCCTGCAGCTCGTCCCGATTGAGAACGTCCAGCGCGCCGCGCGTGACGGCAATCGCCGCGTCCCCCGGCGAATAGCCGGCGGCGAAGGCATTGATTCCATCTTCGGCCTCGAGAACGAAAATATCCGGCACCGGCACCCCGGATGCGATCGCCATTTCCTCGACAATGTTTCTGAGGCGCGCGCGGAGCGGTTCCTGCACGTCGGGTGGGACCGGCGTCCCGCCCATATCCGATGCGACACGGCTTCCGCCTACCGACAGCGTTGCCGTCTTGTAAAATGTCGAGCCGACAATAAGAAGAGCGGTGAGCCCGGCGGTGACGATAAGGACAGCCGGATCGGGCGCCTGGCTGGGAATACCGGACGTGTAGAGAACAGCGCCGACGATGGTTGTGACGCCCGCAACGATCAGCAGCGTTGCAATTGCATAGGCAACCACGAGCCATCGCGTGGTGCGGCGTGCTCGATCCTGTGCCTCGAAGAAATTCACTCGCGAAGTTCCAATCGACTACTGCCGGCCGGGCGGAGCAGCGATCCGAACCCCTGGACTAGGGAGCCGCGTTCAGCTGAACGCGACGTCCGGCACCTCACGCTTCTGTTCGGCATCGATTTCGAGGAAACTTGCCGCTTCGAACCGGAACATTCCGGCAATGACGTTGTTCGGAAAGTTCTGCGCCGCGTTGTTGTATCCGAGCACGGAATCGTTGAAGGACTGCCGCGCAAACGCGACCTTGTTCTCCGTACTGGCCAGTTCTTCCTGGAACTGCATCATATTCTGATTCGCCTTGAGGTCCGGATAGGCTTCCGCCAGGGCGAAGAGCCGGCCCAGCGCGCCGCCCAGCACTCCCTCGGCGGCGCCGAGTTTCGCGATGGCTTCGGCATTGGCAGGGTCGGCCTTGGCCGCATCGAGACTCGATACTGCCGAGTTCCTGGCTTTGATGACCGCGTCGAGCGTTTCGCGCTCGTGCTTCATGTAACCCTTCACCGCCTCGACGAGGTTCGGTATCAGGTCATAACGCCTGGTGAGCTGGACGTCGATCTGGGCAAATGCATTTTTGACGCGATTTCGCAGGTTGACCAGATTATTATAGATCGCGATTCCGTAGCCGATGAGCCCGACTACTATCGCGAGGAAAATCAGGAATGACGTCACAATCCACCTCCCGGTTCATGCATCCTCGGCGTAAGAATAACCCCCGGCCGCCTCTAACACTAGGTAGCCTCCTGATTCTCGCCGCCATCCCGTTCGTCGCGCGCCCGGCCGTCGCGGAATGGTGGGGAGACAGCAGGCCGCTCATGGGCACCGAGATCAGCGTCCAGCTGTGGCACGACGACGCCGCGAAAGGGCAGGCCGCCGTCGAGGCCGTCTTCAGCGAGATGGAGCGTATCAATCAGCTGATGAGCACTTACATAGAGGACAGCCGCATTTCCCTGATCAACCGCGAGGCAGCGGATCGGGCGGTGCCGGCGGGCAAGGAACTTTACGGTCTCATCGTGCGCTCCCTGGACATGTCCGTACTCACCCACGGGGCGTTCGATATCACCTTCGACAGTATCGGGCAACATTACGATTTCAGGGAGCGAATGCGCCCGGACGCCGCAACCATCGAAGAAAAACTCGATCTCATCGATTACCGCCTGGTGGTCACAGTTTCTTCGGACAAGTCCATTCGCTTCCTGCGGCCCGGCGTACGCATCAATCTCGGGGGCATCGCCAAAGGTTACGCGGTCGAGCGCGGTGCAGGCATTCTTCGCGAGCTCGGCATTCGACATGCCATCGTCACCGCAGGTGGCGATTCGCGACTGGTGGGAGATCGTCGCGGCCAACCCTGGATGGTCGGCGTTCGCGACCCGCGCAAGGATGGCGAAGTCGCGATCCGGCTTCCGCTCGAGAACGAGGCGATCTCGACTTCCGGCGATTACGAACGATACTTCGAAGAAGACGGCAAGCGCTACCACCACATCCTTCAGCCCGCGACCGGCGAACCTGCCAGTGGCGTCCACAGCGCGACCATCGTCGGCCCGGACGCCGTCATCACTGACGCCCTCTCGACATCGGTTTTCATCATGGGCGTCGATCGGGGGCTGCGGCTTCTCGCCACGTTGCCTGACTACGAGGGAATCGTGATCGATGCGGACGGGCAGCTCTTTTATTCGGACGGGCTGACCCCTCCCGATAACCTCTGACGCTTTTTCCCGTCCGTACAACACCGTCCGTCGCCGTTCGGAGACGGCTTATGTTGCGGCCCGCACAGTCATTTGTGACGGTGGTCACGGCCAAAACCGGACCTCAACTGTCACCATGGCGAGCGACAAAAAAAGGACGGGACCATGAAGGGAATTAGATTCGCGTTACTCGCGGTTTTGCTCGTCGGCGTGCCCGGATTCTTTGTCGCTTCGAGCCTCGCCTCGTCCGGCCTGGCGGGGCAGGAGGCACCGGATTTCGCGTTGAAAAGCGCCGGCGGCGCCAACATGCGTTTGAGCGAGCAACGCGGCAATGTCGTCATGATCAATTTCTGGGCCACCTGGTGCGGCCCCTGCCGCCAGGAGATGCCGCTCCTCGACGACCTGTACGTTCGTTACGAGCGCGCCGGTTTCAGCCTGCTCGGCGTCAACATCGACGACGACTCGAGTCGTGCGATGGAAATGGTCGAAGAGCTTGGCGTCTCCTTCCCCGTGCTGTTCGATGAACGCAAGGAAGTCAGCAAGCTGTACCAGGTCGAGGCGATGCCCGTGACTGTGCTGGTCGATCGGGAAGGCACCATTCGTCACGTTCATCTCGGGTACAAGCCGGGCTACGAGGAAAAATACTTGACGGAGATTCGCTCCCTGCTTCGCGAGTAGCAGGCGAAAGCGGATCGACCTTCAAGTCCGGTGCAAGACAGCGGCAGGAGAACAATTGTGTCGATAGAACGGACCTTGAAGCGATCCTCCGC
>DATMEE010000598.1:0-17138 GCA_035557035.1 Phycisphaerae bacterium | reverse complement strand
GGTTCGGCGAAGCGGAATTCGGCCAGCTCGGTGCGCTCAACCCGGGCTTCGGGTTGCTCGGCGCGGTCGAAGATTGTGTTCGCAATCGGCGCGACATTCGTGAAGCGCCAGTCTTCCTCGCGGGTCGTGGGAAAGCCGAGCTTCGCGAACGCGGCGATCGCGGACTTGCGCGTCGGGCGCAGCCAGTCGCCGGGGGACTTCGCCTCGGACTGCTCGAAGTCGGCGAGCCAGGCGTCTTTGCTGGAGGTGGTTTGGATCATTTCCGAGATATTCCTTCAGGAATGTAGAGTGGGTCAGCCTTATCGACCCACCTTTCGCGAAGCCAATCACTATCCTAATGGTAGGTCAAAAGGCCGACCCACCCTACATTGCTTGTGGGACAGCTTTTCAAGCTGTGAGGGGTGTGACAGGTTTTCAACCTGTCCAACCGGTTGGAAACCGGTTGCACCCCTCACCGGTTGGAAACCGGTGCCACATGAGCCGGTGCCACACATCAGCCGACAGGCTGCTCCAGGCCTTTTAGAATTCCTGCGTAACCCTGCTTTTCCAGTTCAATCGCCAAGTCCTTGCCGCCGCTTTTCACGATGCGGCCGTCGACCAGGACGTGGACGAAATCGGGGACGATGTATTGCAGCAGACGCTGGTAATGGGTGACGACGATGAACGAGCGGTCGGGACCGCGCAGGGTGTTGATGCCTTTTGCGACGATCTGCAGCGCGTCGATGTCCAAGCCCGAGTCGGTCTCGTCCATGATGGCGAGCTTCGGCTCCATCATGGCCATCTGGAAGACTTCGTTGCGTTTCTTCTCGCCGCCGGAGAAGCCCTCGTTGATGGCGCGGGTCATGAGGCGGTCGTCGAGGTCGACGAGCTTCATCTTCTCGCGGGCGAGGTTGAGAAACTCGTTGGCGTCGATTTCGCCGAGGCCTTTGTGCTTACGCATGGCGTTGATGGCGGCCTTGAGGAAATAGGTGGTGCTGACGCCGGGGATTTCGACGGGGTATTGAAAGGCGAGAAAGATGCCGGCCCAGGCGCGCTCTTCGGGGGGCATGGCGAGGAGGTCCTGGCCGTGGTAGAGGACTTCGCCTTCGGTGACTTCGTATTGTTCATTGCCGGCGAGGACCGACGCGAGCGTGCTCTTGCCGGAACCGTTGGGCCCCATGATGGAATGGACTTCGCCGGGTTTAACAATTAGATCGATCCCTTTGAGGATCTGATGATCGTCGATGGATGCATGTAAGTTCTTGATTTCGAGCATGTTAATTCCATTTGGCGATTTGGCGATCTGGCGATTTGGCGATTGGGGTCGTCCGAAGCACCTTCCGCGCGCTGCGCCGCAATGTTTCACTTGATCTCAGCCTGACTCTTGCTGTTCGATATGTCGCCGAAAAAATTCGCATCAACTCATCAGCTTCGTTCTTCAAGGATTGGACGCGATTTGAAGACATGAGTCGACTATCGATGAGCAAATCCAACCAATGTGCTGTTTCGTCAGATTCCTCGGCGACGACTCCGATCTTGGCAACAAATTCCTTTTTGCTCCGAGCGCGTCGAGCCGCCCTGTAATTCGCGGACACGGACATCCCTGAGCGAACCAACTGCCGCCCGAGCTCTTTCGCAGCAAAGTTCAACGGCAACGCCGAGGCGAGCCGGATGACGCGCAAGGAAAACTCCTTGGTCCGCTGCTGTAATTGGTCAGGCGTCATATCCGTCCTCAATCGTCAAATCACCAGATCGCCAGATCGCCAAATCGCCAAATTAACCAACACTACCCTCGAGACTCACTTCCAACAGCTTCTGCGCTTCCACCGCAAACTCCATGGGCAGCTCGCGGAACACTTCCTTGCAGAAGCCGTTGACGATGAGGCCGACGGCCTGCTCGGTGGGGATGCCGCGCTGGTTGCAGTAGAAGAGCTGGTCCTCGCCGATTTTCGACGTGGTCGCCTCGTGCTCCATGTGGGCGGTGCTGTTCTTCACTTCGATGTACGGGAACGTGTGGGCGCCGCAGTCGCTGCCGATCAGCATCGAGTCGCACTGGGTGAAGTTGCGGGCGTTGGTCGCGCCCTTGTTGATCTTCACGCCGCCGCGGTAGGTGTTCTGGCCGTGGCCGGCGGAGATGCCTTTGGACACGATGTAGCTCTTGGTGTTTTTGCCGATGTGGATCATCTTGGTGCCGGTGTCGGCCTGCTGGCGGCGGCCGGCGAGGGCGACGGAATAGAACTCTCCGACCGAGTTGTCGCCCAGCAGGATGCAGCTCGGATACTTCCAGGTGATCGCGGAGCCGGTTTCGACCTGCGTCCAGGAAATGTGCGAGCCGCGGCCGAGGCACTTGCCGCGCTTGGTGACGAAGTTATAGATGCCGCCCTTGCCATTCTCGTCGCCGGGGTACCAATTTTGAATCGTGGAATACTTGATTGAGGCGTCGTCGAGGGCGATGAGTTCGACGACGGCCGCGTGCAACTGGTTTTCGTCGCGGATCGGGGCGGTGCAGCCTTCGAGATAACTGACGCTTGCGCCCTCTTCGGCGATGATGAGGGTGCGCTCGAACTGGCCGGTGTTCTCGGCATTGATGCGGAAATAGGTGGACAGATCCATCGGGCATTTGACGCCCTTGGGGATGTACACGAATGAACCGTCGCTAAAGACGGCGGAATTCAGGGTGGCGAAGAAGTTGTCGGTGTAAGGCACGACGGAGCCGAGATACTTCTTGACCAGCTCGGGATGATTCTTCGCCGCTTCGGAGAACGAGCAGAAGATGATGCCCAGTTCGCCGAGCTTTTCTTTGAAGGTCGTGCCGACGGACACGCTGTCGAAGACCACGTCCACCGCCACGCCGGCCAGCGCCGCGCGCTCGTTCAGGGGAATACCCAACTTTTCGTAGGTTTCCAGCAGGCGGGGATCGACGTCGGCCAGACTTTGCGGGCGGTCTTTGGCCTGCTTGGGCGCGGAGTAGTAGATGATGTTCTGGTAGTCGATCTTCGGGTAGCGCAGATTCGCCCAGCGCGGCTCCTCCATGGTGAGCCACTGGCGGTAGGCCTTAAGGCGCCATTCGAGCAGCCAGGCCGGCTCCTCCTTTTTGGCGGAGATGAACCGGACGATGTCTTCGCTGAGACCCTTGGGAGCGGCGTCGGCTTCGATGTCGGTGACGAAGCCGTACTTGTACTCCTCGGAGGCCCATTTTGTCAGTGTATCTGTCGATGCGCTGCTCATGATTGCGCCATTTTCTCTATCGAGTCGCACGATCATTCGGGCGACGTTTCCAGATCGAACGGTTAACCGCTCCCTTACGGTCGCGGCTCTGTTTTACACGCTGAAGCTGCTGCCGCAGCCGCAGGTGTGCGAGGCGTTCGGGTTGCTGAACACGAACCCGCGTCCCATCACTTCGTCCTTGAAATCGACCTGCGTGCCTTCGAGATAGATGTTGCTCTTGGGGTCGCAGATGACCTTGACGCCGTGAATGTCCCATTCCTCGTCGTTTTCCGATTTCGCTTCGGTCAGGTCGAGGGTGTAGGAAAACCCGCTGCATCCGCCGCCCTTTACGCCCACGCGAAGAAACGTCTTCTCGGGCTCGAGCTTCTGGTCGGCGATGATGGTCTTCACTTCGCTGGCGGCACGTTCACTGATGACTACTGGCATGGCACTTTTCTCCACTCATCAATTAAGGTTGATGTTTCACAAAACCAAGCCCCGCACTTCCGTGCGGGGTATGAAATAGCGTCTAAGTCGTTGCTCCAAACGCTGTCGGGGCGGACGAACAGCAGCCCGTCGGCTTGCAAGGCTCCCGATTCAAACTCAACGCGACTCGCGTTCCCGTGTCCTCCGACTCCCGCACGATGTCGGCGAGGGTAATCTGCCCGAGGAAATTCTCCAGCCGGGCATGAATTCGCTGCACCGGCCGCTTGACCGGGCAGATGTCGAGCAACTCGCACACGTCGTCGTCTCGGGTGCCGTGCGCGGTGCATTGGGCCAGGCGAATCGGGCCTTCGACGGCGATCACGATGTCGGCCAGCGAGATGGTCTCGGGTCGTTTGGCGAGCGAGTATCCGCCGCGAGCGCCCCGAAGCGATGTCACCAGTTCGCCTTGGTGCAGGGTTTTCAATACGTTCATCAGCAGGGCCGCGGGAACGCGGAACTTTGACGCAATCTCCCGGGCACTGCAAAGGCCGCCATCATTCTGGGCCAGATGGGCCAGGGCGATGATGGCGTAATCCGTCTTTTTCGACAGCGAGAGCATTCAGAAACCCCACTCGCTTCTCTAATTAAGTCCGGAGTAATATAGTACCAAAGCGGTACGCTTTCAAGGGGTCACCCACCCCAAGGCTTATAGGTAGGAATCGGGTTGGGACGGGTTAGGTAGCAAAATTTGACACCCAAAGCGACCACCTGCTAAGCTAATAGGTATGCCCGCAAAAAACGGTCGAAATGTATCGCTTACCGACGAACAAGACGCCTTAATCGAACGGCTGGTGAAATCGGGACGGTATGCTTCAGCCAGCGAAGTAGTGCGCGACGGGCTTCGGCTACTGCAGCGAGACGTGGAAGGGCGTCTGCTGGAAAAATGGCTATTTGAGGGACTCTCGCCGGAACAGGAGACGAATATTCCCTCAGACGTCCTGACACGGGCGAGGGATGCGATTCGGGAGAAAGTGCGCCAAGGCCTCGACGAGGCTCGTCGGGGCGAGTTTGTAAACGGCGAAGAATTCTTCGCCCGATGGAAGATTCGTCTGGAAGAAGCCGCTACTTCTGCGGCTGACAGAACGATTGTAAAACGGCGGAAATGACTCCCTCGTTTGTCCTCACTCCATTAGCCTCCCGCGATATGGAGGAAATATTTGAGTACGTTCTCGAACACAGCGGGCCAGACCGCGCGATTCATGTTCATAAATCTCTGCACGAAGGAATGTCGATGGTAGGCGCGGAACCGGGCGTCGGTCACATCCGCGATGATCTCGGCGATGAATCACTTCGTGTGTTCTCGGTGTTTTCTTTCCTCGTTATCTACCGACCGGAAACGCGTCCAGTGCAAGTGATCGCTGTCGTCCACGGTGCCCGTGATATGCCAGCCGCGATTGAAGACAGGTACTAATTTCGCACTTCTGCCCAGAGCATGATTTTTTTGTTGGGTTCCGGCTCGGTGATCGTGATCATCTGAGGAATGGTCACTGCACCGATCGCGGTGCTGACGGCATTTGGAGTGACGGTCACTTCGTACGGCTCGGCGATGGGCTTGCTCTGGAAATAGACCTTGAGTTTGTAAGCGGTGCTCGCGGTCACGCCGCCGAAGTGCGCCCAAAATGGCTCGGAGCCGCCGTAGCCGCGGGCGACGCCGATGTCGCGCCGGGCGAGAAGCGTCGTGCCCGCTGAGTTCCAGAGTTCGATGCGGGTGCCCTGCCCGAATTGATCGGTCCCGCCGGCCCCAACGCCGACCAGCCGCACCTTCAGGTAATTCGAATTGTTCGTCAGGTTTCTGAAAAGCACGGTGGGCGCCGACTGGCAGGTGACGGCCAGGTCGAGATCGCCGTCGTTGTCGAAATCGACGAACGTAGCGTCATGGGCCCCGCTCGAGACGACGGCGCCGGCGCAGAAGCGTGCCAGCACGCCGCCACCCTGATTGCGATAGAGCATGCAATTTCCATTCGCGCCGACGATGAACAGATCGAGGTCGCCATCGTTGTCGTAATCTCCCCAGCACCCGCTGCGTGTTCCGATGTTGCTCGGACACGCGGGATTTGCGTTGAGCGTCAGACCCGCGGAGCTGGACACGTCGCTAAAGCTGCCGGCGCTCGTGGTCCAGTTCACGTCGTCGCGCCAAAGCGACGCGGTATAACCGGCCGTGGTGCGCGGAACGAACAAGTCGAGATCGCCGTCGTTGTCGTAGTCGGCCCATGCCGCGGCGGTGTCTTCGTATCCGCCGGTCAGCACGGAGATTCCGCGGGCGTTCTGGGTATAAGTGCCGTCGCCGTCGGAGAGGAACAGCCGCCCATTGTTGTAGCGGTAGAAGAAGTCGAGATACCCGTCGTTGTTGACATCGCCTGAAGCGCAATAGCCGCGAGGGCCGAAGTTGCCCGAACCGTTCAGGCCCAACGTGCTGCTGTTGCTCGCGCTGAAGCTGGCGGTCGTCGTGCGCTGGTTGTCGCCAATCCAGTTGCTGTTTTCGCTGAATACAACAATGTCGGGCCAGCCGTCATGGTCGAGATCTCCGGCGGCACAGCCTTCGTTAGTCACGGCGCCTGCGAAGCCGCTTGCGCCTGAGTTTGCGAAGACCCCCGCGCCGTTGTTGGTAAATAGTGCCTGCGTGCCGTCAGCGCCGGCCTCGCAGGACCAAAAGTCGAGATCGCCGTCGTTGTCGTAGTCGGCCAGAGCGCCTTGCTCCCGAATGGCGCCGCCGCCGAAAGTGGATGCGGAAAACGTCCCGCTGCCGACGTTGCCGATCATCAGGCGGGCGCTGGAGCCACCGGTGAGCAGGGCGTCGAGGTCGCCGTCGTTGTCGAGGTCGGCCCAGTGGAGGCCTGATCCGTCCTGCTCGCTGGTGGTGGTCTGGGCGTTGAAGCCCGTGGTGGCAGAGGCATCGACAAAGGTCGCGGCTTTGACACTGACGTTGTCGATGCCCCAGGATTCGTTGTCGATCGACGACGGGGAGTCCACGAAATCCGCCGAAAACGTCAATAGAGTCGTGGGGTGGGTTGCGGTGAACACGGCCTCCACGCAGCGGAACATTCCGTCCTGATAAGATGCGTTGAATGCATAGTTTCCGGCCTGATCGTATGGATAGGGATAGCTTTGATCGTTCGTCAGGGTTTCGTGAACGAAGCTCTTTCGGAATATCTCAGCACAGTCAGCCTTGACGACAAAGTCGTCGGGTCCCCAGGTTGCATGATTTCCGTCCCATGAATCGATCGTGTAGAGATCGAACGAGAGAGTATAAGTTTGGCCTGGGGTCGTGTTTAGTGCGAGCCTGACCTTGTCCCTGTAGAACCGCCCGAGGAATTTCGAATAGGTCGCATTTGTCGTGGAAGTCGTGGCCGTCCATTCCGCGCCAACGGCGCCTTGAAAATCCGTGGCGTATGGCGTGTTGGCGGGTGTCGGGGGCGAGAGTCCCGGGGTGCTCAGCATGAAGGGTTCGCTAGAAACGCTGCCTCCCAGATCTGTTTCGAGCGTTGCATAGGTCATCCCGGTAGACCATGCGACGCTCAGATCGGCTCCTTCATCGCCGGCGACCATGTAGACCTGATTAACCGTCTGGCTCGTGAAACCGGCCATGAAGGTTGGCTTCTCCCCCTGGTCCATCAGGGAGTTTTCAGCCGACCAACCGCCCATCCAATATCGATATCGGCCGGAGTTCAATATCCCTTCGCCGTAAAAGATCACGCCGAGGCTCGTCCCGCCGAGATAAGCCATGTCGAATTTTCGTATTGAACTCGTTCCGACCGTCGCCTCCAGTTCCTGATTCGTTCCCCAAGCCGAACCGTTCCAGATATTCGCATTGAGGTCGTCGCCCGTGTCCAACGACGCGAAGAGCATTTGATCGGTCAGCGGGTCCGGCGCGAGCCGAATCCAATTGATGGTCGCGCCGACGGTGGGTAGCGAACTCTCGGCCGTCCATGTGGAGCAACTGTAGATCCGGTAGCGCGGTGTATGCTGGCCGGCTTCGGAATAGACCAGAATGAAATCGCCGGAGATTGTTTCGTAGGCGCCGGCGAAGCATTCGAAGCCATCCGACTTCATGTTCGTTTCGATCGTGGTGACGGAGCCGAAGCCCGATCCATTCCAGGCGGCCGCGAAGAGATCGCCGCCGTCGTTCATCGCGAGCAACATGAGTTCATTGCTGTAGGGCTTTTGCGTGAGGGAAGCGAAGCGAATTTTGTCGTTGTTGGGAAGCGCCAGCGTCGCCTCCGCCGCCAGCGTGCTCCCGTTGTATGTGCGGTAGGCCAGGTCGGTTCCCGATTGCTTCCAATACACGAGCAGAAAATCGCCGGAGAGGTGTTCGTACTCCAGCGCCATGCATCGATCGGCGTATTGGGAAGTGTTTGAGCACACTTCACCCATGTGCGACCAGGACGATCCATTGAACCGGCAAACATTGACGTCGTTGTTTTCGTCGAGGGCGGCGAATGCCAGTTCGTTGCGCGTGGGACAGTTTTTCAGGACGACCCATTGCGCCTCTCCGCCAATGTCCGGCATCGCAGCGCTCGCACTCCAAGCCGCGCCGTTGAACGTGGTATAGCGGGGCTGGTCGGATGCATTTCGGCTGAACGCGATCATGACCGGCGTTGAAGCATTGCCAAACGCCGGGATGGGACCGTTGGAAAGCCAGTGCGTCAGGGTAAGAAATAGGATGATGATGCCTGCCTTCAAGTGGCGGTGCATGGCTTCCCCCTTGCGTGCGCAAACGGCTGGCAGCATGAAATATCGCTGGCTGCGCTGGCGTCCGTCGGTATTTCGACCACCTACAGAGTCCAATTCAAATGTGTGGGAGACAAAGACTTGCGACTGATTCCGGGTGAGCAGTAGGAAGCTCGCTGTCTGGGAGAGGCCCGCGCCTGTGAGTTTAAGGAAGATTTTTATTGACACCACCGGTCAGCCACGACTATAAAGAAGGGTTCGCAATTGGCTTCGGCCGGGCGATTTTTTCTTTATTCCCTTTCTGACAGGAAGTTAGGAAGGAATGCAGCCGCAGGGTGCTGGCCCGGGATTCAGCCCGGTTTCCAAAAACCCCTTCAAAAAATAGCGCGTCCGCCAGCGGTCAAGGACCGATACGGACGGCACGATATAGGTCGCAGTGCGATCGGCGCCCGATTCGCACGACGGTTGAAATGCAAGGTGCGACGGGCGTGAAGGACGCGAGTTTATCCGCGTCACCGGGAGTATTCGACAGATGTCCATGACTCAAGTGCAGTTCAAGGAAAAGAGTGTTTCGATGAGCAACTCACCCCTCAGCCGGCTTCGTAACGTCGGCATCTCCGCGCATATCGACTCCGGAAAAACCACGCTGACGGAGCGCATCCTGTTTTACGCGGGCCGGATTCACCGCATCCAGGAGGTCAAGGGCAAGGAAGGCGACGGCGCGACCATGGACCACATGGAACTGGAGCGCGAGCGCGGCATCACGATCACGTCCGCCTCGACCCAGGTGGAGTGGGACGACAACAAGATCAACATCATCGACACACCGGGTCACGTCGACTTCACCGTCGAGGTCGAGCGCTCGCTGCGCGTGCTCGACGGCGCCATCATGGTGCTGTGCGGCGTCGCGGGCATTCAGTCGCAGTCGATTACGGTCGACCGCCAGATGAAGCGCTACGGCGTTCCCCGCATCAGCTTCATCAACAAGCTCGATCGGACCGGCGCCGACCCGGTCAACGCCATCAAGGGCATCGAGCAGAAGCTCGGCCTCACGACCATTCAGCTTCAATTGCCGATCGGCCTGGCCGACCATCTCGAAGGCATCGTCGATCTCATCCAGATGAAGGCGGCGTATTTTGACGGCGACAATGGCGAGCGCGTGCGGTGGGAACCGATTCCCGACAACATGAAGGATGAAGCGAAGAACGCGCGCACGGGCATGCTCGACGCGTTGTCGCTCTATGACGACGAACTGCTCGCGATGATGCTGGAGGAGAAGGAGGTCCCGGAGGACTTCATTCATCAGATCATCCGCCGCGGCACGATTTCGTCCGAGTTCACGCCGGTGCTGATGGGCTCGGCCTATCGCAACAAGGGCATTCAGCTTCTGCTCGATGCGGTGGTTCGCTATCTGCCGACGCCGCTGGATCGCGAGGTCTATGCCCTGGACCTGAGCAATGGCGAGGCGGAAACCCCGCTCGAAGCCAACCCCGATGCGCCCGTGGTGGCCCTCGCGTTCAAGCTGGTGGACGAAAACTTCGGCCAGCTCACCTATATGCGCATCTACCAGGGCCGCATCAATCGCGGGGACAAGTACACCAACTCGCGAACGAGCAAGAGCGTGCGCTTCGGCCGCATCCTGCGGATGCACGCCAACGATCGCGAAGACGTGGATACGGCCCAGACCGGCGACATCGTGGCAATCGTGGGAATCGACTGCATCTCCGGCGACACGTTCTGCTCGGAGGGCACGAACCTGTCGATGGAATCAATGCACATCATGGACCCGGTCATTTCCCTGGCGGTGGCGCCGAAGAAGACCGCCGATCGGGACAAACTCACCAAAGCGCTCTCGCGATTCTCGAAGGAGGATCCGACGTTCCAACTGATGACCGATCCGGAGACCGGCCAGACGATCATCTCCGGCATGGGCGAGCTGCACCTCGACGTATATTGCGAGCGGATCCGCCGCGAGTACAAAGTTGAGCTGGAGGTGGGCCAGCCGCGGGTCAGCTACCGCGAATCGCCCTCAAAGGTCGTTGAGTACAACTATAAACACCGCAAGCAGACCGGCGGTTCGGGTCAGTACGCCCACATCGTCGGCCGGCTGGAGCCGCTTCCCGAGGGGGCGGAGAAGAACTACGAATTCGAAAACAAGGTTTTCGGCGGGCGAATCCCCACGGAGTACATTCCGTCGGTGGACAAGGGCTTCCATTCGATGCTGACCAAGGGGCCGCTGGCGGGCTACGAGATCATCGGCGTCAAGATGATCCTGGAAGATGGATCAAGCCACGCGGTGGACTCGTCGGACATGGCGTTTCAGATTTGCGCGCGGGACTGCTTCCGTGAGACGTTCATGAAGAGCAGCCCGATTCTGCTGGAGCCGATCATGAAGGTGGTGGTCGAGTGCCCGAACGAGTTTCAGGGTTCGATCATCGGCGACCTGTCATCGCGCCGCGGGCTGGTGCAAGGCACGGAATCGATGGGGCCCAACACGGTGGTGACGGCCGTGGTGCCGCTGGCCAAGATGTTCGGTTACGCCACCGATGTCCGCTCGATGTCGCAGGGCAAGGCCGGCTTCAGCATGGAGTTCGACTGCTACAGGCGCGTGCCGCGGGTCATTCAGGATGAGCTCGTCGCGGCGGCGAAGGAAGCGGCGGGCAAGAAGTAGTCCGCGGAAGTCGATTAGATCGAGAATAACGCCGGCGGATTGCAATTCACCGGCTTTTCCGAAGAAGGAACCATCTCGTGCACGAAAGATTCAGCGATCGAGCAAGACGGGCAATGGCCATCGCCAATCAGGAAGCCGTGCGTCTGCACCACGATTATCTCGCCCCGAGTCACATCATGCTGGGCATCCTGGCGTGCGGCTCGAACGTCGCGACGCTCGTGCTGCACAACCTCGACGTGGAAGTCGAGACGCTGCGCAACGACATCAACAAGCAGACCGAACCGGGCACCAAAGAGCTGCACCTGACCAAGCTGGCCCAGAGCGACGACACGCGCGAGGTCATTCAGTTTGCGATCGACGAGGCAAGAAAGCTTGGGCACAAATACGTGGGCACGGAGCATCTGCTTCTCGGATTGATCCGAGAGGGAAACAACGTGCCCGCGAAAATCCTGACCGGCCGTGCGATCAAGATCGAGCGCGTTCGCGAGGAGATTCTCACCATCCTCCGATCCAGCACCCAGGACGATCATTTTGGGACGGCGTTGGGCCACGACGGGCACGAGTGGCTTCATCAGCAGGAGCTGGCAAAGGCATTTCGCTCACCGCGGTTCTGGCACCGGCTGGTTCTGGCGGTGGATTCCGCGAATCGACTAGGGCATGGCGAGATCGAGGACGAGCATTTGCTGCTGGCTCTGTTGCGCGAACCCGATTCCTTCGTCGCCCGAATGCTGAATGAAAAGGGCGTCACATTGGACTGGGTTCGCGATCGAATCACGCGTGCCGCGGCGATCTGACGATTTGTGTTCGCAGATTCGACTGAAATAACAAATCTGAAATGCGGGCGCCCGCCTTAAATCTCCGGTCATTCCCTTCAGGCATGTCGGCCCTATAACCGCGCCAGCGCACGCAATACTTGCCGCATCGTCCGGAAATTTGCGGCGGCGTAGATCATCCAAATTATTTTTTTGTTATTCATCGCGTCGCGTAAGGGCACGCGCCTATACTCGCATGAGTCAAATTCATTGGCGTGGTCGCCATACGAACATCTTTTTTTTTGTGGGGAGAAGTAGCATGCACCTTCAGCGTCGGACACTGTCTGTCATTGTGTTGTTTGGAGCCTTGAGCTTGGCGGCGGCCGAGCGGGCTGATGCCGCGTTTCTGAATGTTCTCGGGGTTCAGTTTCCGGCGCCGGCCGAGCCGGATCCGGTTGGCGGAACGGTGATTGATACGATGACCGTCCCGGTGGTCGCGCCTACATTTACCGGAACGTTGACAAGCTCGGTCATCTCCGGGGACCTGTCGACTCCTTTTGCGGGCGGACTGACGTTCACCTATCTGCTGACCAATGATGCGACAAGTTTGCATCCGCAGGGCCGGTTGACGGTCAATGGCTATGACGGATTTCTCACCGACACAAGCTACCAGATTCCCACGACGGACACGGTGCCGTCGATGATCACCCGCAATATTTCCGACGTGATCGGGTTCAACTTCTTTACCGGCATCAGCCCCGGCACGCAGAGCGCCCTGCTGGTGATTCAAACGGATGCGCCGGACTATCTCGTGGACATCGCCTCGGTGATCAACGGAACGGTCACGACTGTTCCGTCATTCGCTCCGGTTCCCGAGCCGGCGACCCTGGGCATGCTGGCTCTCAGCGGCTTGGCCTTGCTCGGGATTCGGCGCAGGTAATTCTCTGTTCTTGAAATCTGGATTTTCGAAGGCGGCGCCGCTTCACGCGGCGCCGCTTTTTTCATGCGCGGGACGAAGAAATAGGGGCGCGGCTTGCACATTCGAGCCGCGCCCCGTTTCACCGAATCGGTTGCGCTCACCGCGACCTGGATGGCTTCCCGGCCGACAGGCCGATGACGCCTGCCAGGAGCAGGCACATCGATACCAGCGACTGGGCGCCGCAGGCCGGGGTCAGCGCGGCCGCGGAATCCAGCGGCGAGGGCGCATTCGGCGCGGATAGCGACTCAATCGTGAACTCCGGCGCAATCGGCAGCAACGGCGGAACGTACAGATAGATGTTGGATGAATCGTTCGATGCGGAATCATCGGACGAATCGTCGGCGTCCGCGTCGGATGCCGGCGGGCCGTCATCGTCGGACGGTCCCTCATCGACCGGGTCGTCGTCATCCGGATCGGGCGTGTCATCCGGCGGATCCGTGGGGTCATCATCGATTGGTGGATCGTCATCGTCCGGCGGGGGCGCGTCATCCGGATATAACGGTTCGATCATGTCCGGCGTCCAGAGGCTCCCCTGCGGGCCTTCGATGGTGATGACGGCACCGGGGTAGCGCGTGCCCGCCTGCGAGATGTCCATTAGGTCGTTGTTCGCGACATAGGCCCAGACGCCCCAGCCGAATTCGTCGGCCCATTCGATTGGCCCGGTCTCGCCATAAAGCTCATCGAAGCCGGAATCGTAGTCGGTGAGGGTCTTGGTCAGGCGAAATCGGAAAAGCGACCAGGCCGCGCCGTCGTGCGCGTGCGTGTAGTCCGGCGCCGGGGAGAAGGTATAGGCCGACGCCATCGTGGTGAGGTCGCGACTGCTGCCGATGGCCGTGGATGGAAGAACGTAATTGAACGGCACGTAGGCCTGAAAGGCGCCGCCGGGCGAATACAGCGGTTCAAGGTATTCGTAACTGACGGCGGAAACTGATTGGGGAACGGTCTTCAGATCGGTGGCCCATCCGTAGAGCTGATCTTCGTTTCGCACGCGCATGGTGACGTCCCACACGAAGATGGGATCGCCGTCCTGCGAGGCGACGTCACACACCAGGTCGAGGACCAGCCCCTGGCCCTGCTCGATCACAAGGGCGCCGGGCGATACGGCCACGGCCTCCCACCAGACATCGTTGATCAGATCCTGCGCCGCGGAATTCCGGGTGAAGCCGGCCACCGCGAGCGCGAAAAGCATCATCAGGCGCTGCCACGGGAGAAATAGATGAAATTGCATGAGGAAGTCTCCTTTCCTAAACGAGGATCGCCGGCGCCGGCCTGTCTTGGCGCGGGCGTACGGTTTGAGCTGTTGAAAAGAACACCCGCGCGGACATGCGCAGGCGCCAGACTTGAATCGTCAGAGGGAATAAAGGGTCAGTGGGGCCGGCAATCGTTCGCGGCGGCGAAACGATCGCTGGTCAGACGGTGCGAATTTTACGGTGCAGCCTTGGCGTTTGCAAGTTTCCTAGGCGGTGGCGGAATTCCGTCTGCGCCGAAGCAATACGGGGGCCACCAGCGCGGCGAGCAGGGCGGTGGCCGGTTCGGGCGCGGGCGGATCGAAGGCGACGTTCAAGGAACCATTTGCGTCGGTGTAGGCGACGGCGGGCCAGCTCGTGCCGTAGTCGTCAAAGGCGAGGGAGGGACGCCGCGGCAGGCCGAATGGATTGTCGAGCGAAGCGGTGCCATCAATCAAACTCGTCTGCCAGACGCTGCTCGCGTTTTCATAGGCGAAGCGTATTTCCTGCGCGAAAGGAGCGAGCATTTTTCGTTCATAGGCGATGGCGGGCCGGCCGTCGGAGAGATCGAATGCCAGGTCGATGTCTTCGAAGATCGCCGTGTTGGAGGATTGCACGTCGGTGGATTGAAGTATCGTGCCGGTGGACTTGGCGTAGACGAGTTTCGAGAGGTTGGTGCCGGCGGCCAGTGTGGTATAGGCGAGCGCGATTTTGCCGTCGACCGGACTGGTGGCGATGGCCACGCCCCCGACGCTGTCGGCCGTGGCGAGCAGGGTTGAGGCCCACGCGCCGCCGTCGACAGGTTCGGATGCCACGAGGACGCCTTGATTGTTCGTGGTGAGACTGACCCGCGCGATCACGTGGCGGCGGCCGGAATGGTCGGTGGTCAGGCGTAGATCGAGAATGTTGCTGACGTTGGCGAACGTGCCGATGCTGGCGCTGGCGTGGCTGCCCACGGCGCCGTTGATGTCATACACGGTGCCGGCTGCGGTCGAGGCGAAGGCGCCTCGCAGCGTGCCGGTCAGATCGTGGGAAATGCTCATGGCCGGCGGAGCGTTGCCCGCCATGGGCGAAAGTGTCTGGTTGATGGCATCATCGAACTGCGTGGAAACCGCGCCATTGCGGTCGATCCATGCGACCGTCGGGCGCTCGGCGCGGTCGAAGGAAAGCGCTGTCAGGATGCCGACATCGGCGCCCGCGGCGACGGTGTGCTGGGACCAGAAGCCCAGGCCATTCGTGGTGGAGCGAAAGATCGTGTTGCTGCCGCCGCTATTGGTCACGTCGGACCAGGAAACCGACGGGGTGCCGTAGTGATCGAAGGCCAGTGATGGCGCGGTGATCTGCTTGCTCGGCGAGGGCGCGGCGACGACCGACTGGAACCACGTCGGGGTTCCGTTGATCGCGTGGGCCGTGCCGTATGGGATGAGGATGAGAAGGGCGGGAACGAATCGCCAAGGTGATGTACGCTTCATTTTGTTCTCTCTCCTCGTAACTCATTGACGCCGGCGATCGTGGCCGTGAAAGGCTGCGAAGCTGGGGCGCAGTGTGCTGCGCAAATCGATGGCGCCGGCGGCGAAAACCGGGGAAAGCGTAATTTCCCCGCCGGCGTTGTCAAATCCAAAATGGCGGGACGTTCAGCGATCGTTCCTGGTCGTGGGTGGGGCGCGCACGCAGCAGACTTCATGGAGCGAATCGGGGCCTACAATGTTTCTTCCCGGTCAGCAGCGTGAGCATGGGGATGTTCGCTTGCATGAGCCGATACGAACGTTGACGGGAGCGCCGGAACCCATTGTAATCAGGGGACTTCGGTCGGTTGTGCGGGGCGTAGCTCAGTCTGGTTAGAGCGCCTGGTTTGGGACCAGGAGGTCGCTAGTTCGAATCTAGTCGCCCCGATTCAGAACTCCTGCAAGCCCGGAGGTTTGCGGGAGGTCATTCCCCTGTCATATCTGCAATCCGCCTCAGCACTACACTCGTTCTACACTTTTGGAGCGAGTGTCATGCCTCGAAGTCGCAAAGCCTCCGATCCTATTTCGTTTCACTCTTGGACTGGCCAGTACTACACCACGAGGGGCGGAAAGCGCGTATATCTCGGTAGTGACCATGATGAGGCCCTACAGCGTTTCTACCGGCTGGCACTCGCACAGAGTCCTGAAGCGCTCCAGCGAGATACGGAGCCGATCACCTGCAAGGAACTTGCGAACCGGTTTTTGGCTGCTCAGGAAGCAAATTGGCGCAACCCTGCAACTACCAGCTACTGTTACAAGGACTGGTTGCACCACTTTCTGGCGGACCATGAGGGCCTTCTTGCTGCCGAGTTCACCGTTGAGATGTTCGCCGGGTGGAAACTTTCGCTGCGGCGGCGAAAGTACTCGGCTAAGTCGATCAACCACTACCTCGGTGTCGTTCGCTCGATGTTCAAATTCGGCGAAGACACTGGCCTGATCGTTCGAGCGCCACGTCTGAACCGCGTGAAGATGGAATCCCTTGGGCTTGGACATTCGATTCCTAAGGCCCTCTACACTCCGGCCGAAGTTCAGATTCTCCTGGCGACTGCCGATTTGCAAATGAAGGCAATGCTCTTGCTATCCATCAATTGTGGATTCGGCCCAAAAGACATCCATGATCTGACGTGGTCGAGCTTCGATGGAAACCATGTGATGCTGGCCCGAAGTAAAACAGGCGTTGGCCAAGCATTCATACTGTGGCCGGAAACACTGATCGCGATTGGTGAAGTGCGATCCGATCGGTCAACACGGCTCGCCCGAGCCGCTAAACGCGGCCGACAATACTCCGATGGCGGTCGAGTCTTTATGACGAAGTACTGGCGACCGTGGAATAAAGATGCGGTCTCAGAGCAATTTCGCAAGCTCTGTAACAAATCAGGAGTCCCCTGCTACGGGTTCTACCGACTCCGCCATGGGGCCTCGACTGCGGTTTCGTTGGTCGCGTTGCCCCATGTGCAACGGAAATTCATGCGGCATGCCCAACTCCAGCAGCAGGTGACATACACGCATACTCCGGATACGGAAGTTGATGCGGCCGTAATGGCAGCTCGTGTCAAGCTACTCGGTCGGCCTAATGCAGGTCAGGAAAGTAATCATGGACAGGGGGGCGTCGCTTGATCCGTCTTGGCCGAATCGCGGGACCTGGTTCGTAACGGCCATTGATGA
>DATMEE010000597.1:0-14536 GCA_035557035.1 Phycisphaerae bacterium | reverse complement strand
GGGCTTGTGCGTGGCGAGGCCCATGAGCGTGTTGCCGTAGGTGGGCACGAACTCGATTTTCCCCTCGAGCAATTCCTGGCGGGCGAAGCGGTGGAACTGGGGTGTCATGCTCGTGCCGCCGCAGAACACGCCGCGGATGCCGGCCTTCACCAGCGAGATGCGCTCGCAGATGGCCTCGAGCAGCTTGGGCGTGGTGAACATGCAGCGGACGTTTTCGTGGGCGCGGAGGATCGTCAGCCCCTGCTCGATGACGTGGTCCTTGTATTCGTGCATGTCAGTGGCGCGGCCTTTGCGGATGAGCTTCACCACCCAGCGCGGGTCCATGTCCACGCAGAAGCAGATGCCGCCGCGAAACTGTGCGAGATGCTCGACCGCCAGGCGCAGGCGCCGCGGGCCGCTGGGGCCGAGCATGAGCCAGTCGTCGCCTTTAGGGAACGACGCGTCGCTGAGCGTCTCGCTGAACAATTCGTAGTCGATGCGGAAATCATCGATGTTCACGCGGCTCTTCGGAACGCCGGTGGAGCCGCCGGTCTCGAAGACATATGTCGGCTTGCCCGCCAGTCCCCGCGGAATCCACCGCCGCACCGGCCCGCCGCGGAGCCATTCGTCCTGGAAGTTGCCGAAGCGGTCGAGATCGTCGTAGGTCTTGATCTCCTTGCGCGGATCGAACCCGAGTGTTTTCGCGCGCTCCAGCCAGAAGGGACAGCCCGACGCGGGGTCGAAGTGCCAGTCGACGATTTCGCGCACATGCGCGTCGAGGCGGACCCGGGCGGCGGCGATCCGGTCTCGACTACCAGACGAATCTGCCTCACTATTGGCTGTCGCTTTCATGGTTTGGCTCGAATTATTTTTCGCCTCGCCAGTCTTCAAGACGAATGGGATAGCCAAGCTGTCGGATTCGCTCGAAATGCCGCGTATTCCCGGTAGTGAGCGTCAAATCATGATAGATAGCAATGCCTGCGATCAATGGATCGGCCTTTCCGATTGGCTGGCCGGTTCGATCAAGGTCTCCTTGAATGCGGCCAGCCACAGTTGCAGCTTCGAGGTCCAGCGGAATGACCTCAAGGCCGGAAATTGCATCCTCAAACTTTTCGAGCTGTATAGTACGTTGCCGTTGCTGTAGCCCCGCGATGATCTCGACGATTGAGATGACCGAACAGCAGAATACGCCATGTTCGGCCTGATATGCCGCAGATTTCTCCAGTACAGCCGGATTTCGACCCTTAAGAACTTCGGAAAGAATGTCAGTATCAAGCAAACATTTATTCACCTTGAGCCCTCATCGGCCGCGATCGCTTATCCATTGCCTCGGTTACCACTTCGTCGAGGAGTTCCGCCTCATCAAAAAAAATGCCCACTGGGTTTACGGGCTCACCATTCTCACCATGCAATACGATAATCAGGTCCGCTTCAGCGCCGGCGGGAAGATCGCGAGACGTATATTCGACGCGTCCGCCTTCTTGAATTCTCACCGTTTGTCTAATCGTTCGACTCATACTCGGATTATACCATTACTTCATCGCCGCCTTCGCTTCGGCCTTATCTTTTCCGTCGCCCTTCTCCACAATCGCGTACAGCGTATTTCGGTTATTCACGTACAGCACGCCGTTGGCCGCTACCGGCGTGGTGTACACCGAATTGCCCATGTCGTTTGTGGCGATGAGCTTTTTCTTTTTCGCGTGCTCAAACACCAGCACCTCGCCGTCCTCCGTGCCCAGCATTACCTTGCCGTCCACCACGTAGGGCGAACCCCACAGCGCTGAAAACGTATCGTGCTTCCAGATCACCTTGCCGGTCTTTGGATCGAGGCAGTAGAAGAATCCGCTGAGATCCGCGGCGTAAAGCAGGTCATCCTTGATCGCACACGTGGAAATTGACCGGTGAAACTCCTCGCCGCCGAAGTGCCAGATTTTTCCGCTCTCGGTGATGTCGCCGCGCTTGGTCGCGTCAATGCAATAGAAATGGCCGATGCCCTCGCCATGCTCGGGATCCTGGCCGACGCAGACAAACACCTTGTCGTCATGGATCACCGGCGTGGAGATAATCTCATTGGCCGTTCCGCGCCCGCCCAGCACGTATTTCGCGCCGGGCGGATTGCACTTGAACTGCCAGAGCGGCTCGCCGGTCTTCGGCTCGTAGGCATACATCGTGCCGTCGCCGCCGCCGAAGAGAATCTGCGGTGCCCCGGCGATGACGCCGTAGGTCGGTGAAGACCATTGGCCGTGGAAAATATTCTTGCCGATCTGATTCTTTTCCCAGACGAGTTCGCCGGTGTTTTTGTTTACGGCCACGAAATCCGGAGCGTCGGGGCTGGGGATGTTGAGGTGGCCTTCGTCGACGCCGTTCGATGTCAGGGCGAAGACCAGGTCGCCGCCGATCACCGGCGAGGCCGTCGCAAGGTTGTGCGGAAAGACGCCCAGTTCATCGATCATGTCATAGACCCAAATGAAATCAGCATCCTCCTTTTCGTTGTATTGCTCGGTTTTGTACGGGCCGTCGTTCTCACCATCGAGCATGCCCTCGACATCGGCGCAAACGAGCTGGCACCGGTTGCTGACGTAATAAAGCCTGCCGTTCTCAACGATGGGTGACGAGCAAATGCCCTGCTCGGGCCAGTCGTTCACGCGGCCTGCGGCCAGCTTGTCATGCGTGGCCTGCCAGAGGAATTTCCCATCGGCCTCGGTGAAGCAGAGGACAATTCCCTTGTCGCCCTTGATTTTGGGGCGATAGGCGTGCTCGTTGTTGGTGCCCACGAATATCTTTCCTTTTGAGACGACGACGTTGCCATAAGTTTGCGAGCCGAGCGGGACGGACCACTTGATGTTCTTCTTTTCCTTGATGTTCCACTTGGCGGGGATGCCGGTTTCGTCGCTGACCATGTTGCGATCGGGCGAGCCGCCCCACATCGGCCAATCGCCTTTTTTCGCCTGACCAGGTTTTTCCTCGGCGGCGGCGTTCGAGGCGATGATAAAAATCAGGGCGCCCGTGAAGCCAAATAGCGAATGGCGAATAGCGAATAGCGAAATGCGCCATTGGGTTTGGCTGCCAGTGTGCGCTAGGTCGTTGCTGATACCGTGTCTTTTCACTGATAATTCTCCTTCGTTTCCCGCTTCTTTTGCTATTCGATATTCAGAATTCGCTATTTGCTCTCATTGACTTCGAAAGTGTCGATGAAAACCAGCGCCCCGTCGCTCTGGTCCGTCGTGCCGTTCGAATAAACGAACAGCCCGGGCGATCCCTCCAGGTTCGGACATTGATCGATGAACGCGATGGTCGGCTCGGCCGGCTGCTCCTCGCCGCGCGGCCAGACCCAGCCGCGCACGTTGGCCGAGCCGTTATCAAGCGTGACCGAGAGTTTGACGCGATACCAGAGATCGGGCTGCATGACAAAAGATACTTTGACGCGCTTGCCGTGCTCCGGCTCGTCGCGCCAGCGCGACAGCTCCAAATTCTTCTGCATGCCCATAATGATCAGTTCGTAGCGATTGTTGATGATGCCCATGTCCGGAAGGAAACGCCGCGATTTCGATCCAAGCAGGTCGGCCTCAACGGTGTATCCGGCCTTGACCGGCGGGCCGGCGTACGCGCGCATCTTCCAGACGGGAGAGGGCTTTCCCTTTTCAGCGGTCTTCAACAAAACGCGCGAGCCATCGCGCTCGACGATCTTCGTCTTGCCCGGCGCGCCAATCCACCCCGGCGGCGAGCTGCCGGGCGGCATCGTTTCAAAGTCCTCCTTGAACGGGGGCGGCGTCCGCACGCGGATGCGGGATTCGGCCGTCAGCTTGCCGACCGTGGCGGTCAGTGTCCCGACCGCAAACTTCACGTCGCTCGCGGCGTGGAAGTGCCCATTGTCGTCCATGGTTCCCTGCACGTCGGCGACCTTCCACTCGACTTTTTCGTCACCGGTTTCAAGTGGTTGACCCCTGGCCGTGAACTGTCGGGTCGTGAATTCAACCGTATGTCCCGGTGCGACGGTCACGTCGGCGGGAATCAGTTGAAGCGTGGCCGCATTTTTGTCGGGTTCGGCCTCGGGCGGTGCATCGGGCGGCAGATCGCGCTCCACTTCAGCATCCTCGCGACCCAGGCAGTACATTTGATAGCGCGTCATGAAATAGACGCGACCGCCGCACACCGCCGCCGAGCCGTAGAGTTCATCAATCGTGTCGTTCGGCCCCTCAAAGGTCTCCTGATCGAGCACCTCGCAATGATCACCCGCGTCCTTCAGTATCCAGAAGATGCCGTTCTGCTCGCCGACATAAATCACGCCATCGGTCGTGACCACCGCCGATCCCTTCCCCACGCGGCCAAGCTTGAATTTCCAGGCATGCTTGCCGGACTTAGCATCGATGCAGTGGAGATTGGCGGAATTATCGACGTGATAGATGCGGCCGTTGGCGAGGGCGGGTGAGGCATAGCCGCCGTCCAGGCCGTCGAGCCGCCAGACCTCGGCGGCCGTCATATCGCTTCCGACTTTCCCGGCATCGATGCACACCACGCGGCCCATCAGGGTCGTGTCGATGTTTTCCTCGCTGTGTGAGACATAAACTCGGCTGCCTTCGACCACCGGCGACGAATTCAATCCCATTTTGCTCAACTCAAACTTCCAAACCACCTTCCCCGTTCGCGATTCCAGGCCATAGACCGACCCGTCTGCTGCAGGACAGACGAATTGCCGGCGGCCATCGATGACCGCGACGACGGGGCATGCGTAGGTGGTGTCCTTGCCGATGCCGGGAATTTCACTCCACCAGCGCACTTCGCCATTATTTTTGTCGAACGCGACGTAGCGATGCGCCGGCCGGGCCTGCTTGCCCCAGTTGGTATTGAGAAAGCTGATGATGACCAGGTCTTCGTCGACGACGGGCGTGTGCAGGCGGCCGCCGTAGCCGCTGATGCGGTTGTACTCCTCGGTGAGCGAATGGCTCCAGAGGATTTTTCCGTCGCGGCTGAGGCAGAGAAACTCGCCGCCTGTGCCGTGCGCATACACGTTTCCGGTGTCCGGGTCGGCGGCCAGTGCCGTCCAACCGACACGCTGCGCGACGATGTCGCTGAAGAATACGTTGAAGCGATGCTCCCACAGGGTCTTGCCGTTTTTGGCGTCGAGGCAGATGACCCGCTCCTGCAGGCAGTCGCCCTCGCCGACCGGTCCGACGTAATACACCCGATCGTTCAGAATCAGCGGCGTGGTGCGACCGCCCTCGGGACTTTTCCAGAGCAGGTTTTCACCCGAGGGGGACCATTTCGTTACCATGGATTTTTCGCGGGCGAGACCGGTCTGGTCGGGACCGCGCCATGAGGCCCAGCGCGGCTTGTCTTCGGCGAAGGCGGCCGTGGAGCTGAGAACTGTTACGACCAGAAGACCAAGGCACTTCATCGATGTGAAATTCATCTGCTCGTCAACCCTCCGAAAAATCTGTGAGCGTCTATTCGCGTTTTTGTCGTCGCCAACGATTCGCCTTCATTTCAAACCGCGGCAGCGAGCCGGCTGCCGCCAGCTCCACGACCGGCCGGAAATTCAGGGCGTCGCGCACCGCGTTTGCGATGTCTGTGGCGAGCATCTTCCCATCCGCCGTCGGCGCTGCCTCGATGCGAATGCGAAGATCGCACAGCGCGGCCGACGTGTCCACTTCGACCAGGTATTCGACCACGCCGTCGAAACGCCGGAGTATAGCCTCAACCGCGGGCGGGAACACGTTGTTGCCGCGGATCGTCACCATGTCGTCGATTCGCCCCAGCAGGCCGCCCACAAGGCGGGCGACGGACCGGCCGCAGGGACACGGCTCGCGAACAAGCCGGACGAAATCTCCGGTGCGATAGCGGACCAGAGGCTTGCCCCAGCGGCCTAGATTGGTGAGCACCAGCTCGCCCGCGACGCCGTCGGCAACGGCTTGCGAGGTAACGGGGTCGATGACCTCGGCGATGAATTCCGACTCGGTGATATGGATGCCGCCCGGCGCTTCGATGCACTCGAATGCGTAGGCGCCCATCTCGGTCATACCCGCGTGATCGAAGACCCGCGCTCCCCAGACCGACTCGATACGCTGACGCGTCGCCGGGATGCTCCCGCCCGGCTCGCCGGCCACGATGAACATGCGGACCTTCGACGCTTTGAGATTGATCGCCTCCTCGGCGGCGACCTGGGCCATGCGGATGGCATAGGTGGGCGTGCAGCAGACCACGGTAACTTCGTTCTCAAGGATGAACTGAAGCCGCGCCTTGGTGGTCATGCCGCCGGCCGGCAGACAGAGGTTGCCCAGCTCCACGGCGCTCTCGAAGGCGGCCCAGAAGCCGATGAACGGTCCGAAAGAGAATGGAAATACGAAACGGTCGGCTGGTGTCACGCCGGCGGCTCGATAGACAATCGCCCAGAGTTTCTTCCACCACGCCCAGTCCGCGGCGCGATCGAGCCAGCGCATGGGCGCGCCGCCGGTGCCGGAAGTCTGGTGAAAGCGCGAGTATGCCGAGAGTGGATAAGTAAGGCTTGAGCCGTAGGGCGGGTGAGCGGCCTGGTCCTGCTCGAGTTCGGCGCGGGTGGTGAATGGGATCATCGCGTGGTCAACACTGTTCGGCGCAATGCTCTCAGGATTCGGAAACAGGTCGCCGAGTTTTGAGCGATAGAACCTGTTCGTCGGCAGAATCGCGCGGAGCATGGCGGCCAGCTTCTCTCGCTGCAGCGCGACGATCTGCTCGGGCGATTGCGTCTCTTCTGCGGGAACAAAAAATGGCATGGCAGTCTTGTTGGATAAACGTATGTCCCCGCCTTCTATAACGGATTGCGGGCGATTTGTCCCTGACGCGCCGGGGGTGTCCCGATCGGGCGCGGCATTCTGAGCGAAGCGAAGCCTACATGTTGCCGCTTGCCAGGATGACGGGCCGAATCGGTTGATCGAAAAAAAGTCGATGAGATGCCGCGTCGAACCTTCGATGGCGAGGTCGGCCAGGATTGAGCCGACCACTGGGGCGAACTTGAAGCCGTGGCCGGAGAAGCCGCCGGCGATGAGTACGTTGGGATAATTCGGATGGCGGTCGATGATGAAATGGTCGTCCGGCGAATTGGTGTACAGACAC
This sequence comes from Phycisphaerae bacterium, assembly GCA_035557035.1. Taxonomy (GTDB): domain Bacteria; phylum Planctomycetota; class Phycisphaerae; order UBA1845; family UTPLA1; genus JADJRI01. The sequence continues at coordinate 7,468 of DATMEE010000597.1, read as the reverse complement.
ACCTTGCCGTCGATAAGCGGGCCGTCAGCGCCCGGCAGATGCGCCCGAATGTAGCCGCGCACGTCGGCCTCATCCTGCGGAGCAATTGAGCGATTAACGGTTTGCGGCGTCACCGTTTCACCGGCGTGGTGCCGCGCGACTTTCACGCCCTCGCGGTCCCGCATCGGAATTCCGTAATAGGCCGCGTCGCCGACGAAGTGAATGAACGTCGGCATGTGCGGCGCGGTGAACCTGGCAGGTTCATCGGGCATGAACCAGAGCTGAACCTGCCGCTCCACGCGAAGCGGCAGGCGAAGTGCCGAAAGGATGCCCCTCAGCCAGGCGCCGGCCGTGATGATGAGCGTGCCCGCCGTATAGGTTTGCGACGGCGTTTGGACTCGAACGCCGACTTGCGTCGCTTTCCAACCCAGCACTTCCTCGCCGGTGTGAACCACAGCGCCATGCCGGATGGCGTGCGCCGAGTGCGCCCGCAGGCAAGCCTCCGGCAGAAGAAATCCCGCGTCTTGTTCGTACAGGCCGATGTCGTCCGCATTCGGCTTGAAAATTGGCCAGCGGCGGGCGATCTCCGGTGCGGCCAGCATTTCGTGCGGAAGTTGATGGTCACGCGCGCTCTGTTCCACGCCGCGAATGCACGCGTGGTCTCGCGGGCCGATGTTGAGGCATCCGACGAGATGCAGAAGCTTGTCACCGGACTCGCGCTCAAGCTCCCGCCACAATTCGTAGGCAGCGTTCAGCAGCGGCACATAACGCGGGTCTTCGAAATATGCCTTGCGAATGACGCGACTCTTGCCGTGCGAGCTGCCCTGCTCGTGGCCGATCTGATACTGCTCCAGCAGCAACACGCGCTGCCCGCGCTGCGACAGGTGATAAGCCGCGGCCGTGCCCATCGCTCCCGCGCCGATGATGATTGCGTCAAACGACGACATGATCTGAAATCACTCGAGCCGCCACCGCTTCGAGCCGATGCGCGGTCTCTTCCAGCGGGCCGTCGAGCGTATAGTACCCGTCGAGCACCTTCAAACATTCGTCCGCCCCCTCGCCGGCCGCGCCGACGAGCGCAATGCACGGAACGCCCGCTGATCTCGCCATCCGCCCGACCGCGCCGACCACCTTGCCCATCATCGACTGGCGATCGAGGCGGCCTTCGCCGGTGATCACCAGGTTCGCCGCGGATATTTTCTCCGCCAGGTGAATCATGTCGCCGACCAGGTCCACGCCGGGAACGATCTGCGCCGACGTGAACGCAAGCAACGGCAACGCCACGCCGCCGGCCGCGCCGCTACCGGGCTCGTCCCGAAGGGCATGACCCCCGGCGTGCTCCAAAAGCGCGGCCCAGTGTTCGAGTCCGCACTCCAGCGTCCGAACCGCCGCCTCGTCCGCGCCCTTCTGCGGAGCGAACACCCGCGCCGCTCCCGCGGGGCCGCAGGCGGGATTGAGCACGTCGCAGGCCAGGGTGAACTGCACGTTGTGCAGGTTCTCGGGCGGATGGTCCCAGACGATCCGATGAATTCGCAGCAGGTCGCCTCCCGCCACCGGCTCAACGATCTTTCGTCCACCGGCATCGAGCAACGTCATTCCGAGGGCCTGCACCATTCCGGCGCCGCCGTCCACGGTCGCGCTGCCGCCCAGTGCGAGGATGATGTCTTCAAGGCCCGTCTCAATGACGGTGCGGATGATCTGGCCCAGCCCATGGGTGGTGGTCTTCAGCGGATTTCGCCTGTTCGCCGGCACCTGTGCGTAGCCCGCGACCGTCGCCAACTCGACCACCGCGGTCGACGCCTGGTGAATTAACCCGATCGTAACGTCGAGCGGCTCGCCCAGCGGCCCGCTCGCGCTCACCCGGCGGCGCAGGCCGTTGCGCGCGCCCAGAATGATCTCCAGCGTCCCCTCGCCGCCGTCGGCCAACGGGGCCTCGACGGTTTCGATTTCCGGCCGGACCGAACAAATCCCCCGGGCGATGGCGTGTGCCACAGATGAGGCATCGAGGGCCGTCTTGAATTTGTCCGGGGCGATGACGACGGTGGGCATCAGTTCGCTTTCAGCGCCAACTCGAATCGGACGATCGCCTCCCGCCCGATGCGCAGAATCTGAAATGGGATGTGATCGCCGCGCTCGACCTGGCCTGCCAGATGGGCCAGGGCCTCCATGTCGGTGACGGCGATGCCGCCGAATTTGGTGACGATGTCGCCGGCTTGCAACTGCTGCCGCGCCGCCTCGGTGCCGGGCTCAACGCCGCGGACCACCAGCCCGATCGGGCGGGAGACGCCGGCGTGCCGCAAATCCGCTGCGTCCATGGCCCGGAGGCTCAGGCCGAAAAATCGCTCGACGAGCTGCGAGCCGTCGAGCCTGGGAATCGCCGTCAGGAGAACTTCGACCGATTTCTTGCGGCCGTCGGCGCTGACGAAATCAAGTTTCATCGACTGTCCCACCGGCGTGCGCTCCAGCAGGCTGAAGGCCTGCATGAAATCGGTGGTGGGCTGGTTGTCGATGCGCATGAGGATGTCACCCTCGCCGATGCGCGCCTCCGCCGCCGGCGTCTCTGGCATCACCCGCGCGACGCGAACGCCGCGCGTGCCGGGCTCGACGGGCGCGCCATCGAAGAGGATGCCGAACCGCACCTTGCGTACCCGCTCGATGTCCAGCATCTGCGGCAGCAGCTCGGTCAATCGGTCCACTGGAATGGCGAAGCCGATGTTCTGGGCATCGCCGCGGATGGCCGTATTGACGCCGATCAGCTCGCCGAAAATGTTGAGCAGCGGGCCGCCCGAATTGCCGGGGTTGATCGAGGCGTCGGTCTGAATCAGGCCGGTGTATGAATGGGCCTCGTCGAAATCCAACGTGCGCTCCAGGGCGCTGACCACCCCGGTCGTCACGGTGTGCTGCAAGCCGAGCGGATTCCCGATGGCGACCACCGTCTCGCCGGCCATCAGATCGTTGCTCCGGCCGAGCTTGAGGTAGGGCAATGGCTTGCGGGCTTTCACCTTCAGCACGGCCAGATCGTGGCGGCGGTCGATCGCCACCTCTTCCGCGTTGAGAACCGTGCCATCCGAGAAAGTGACGGTGCATTCCGCCGCCCGGTCAACGACGTGGGCATTGGTGACGACATAGCCGTCGGCATGGATGACGAAACCCGAGCCAACGCTCTGGGCCTTGTACTGCCGCGGCTGACGCAGCTCGGGCATGTCGAAGATGTCGTCGAACAGGCCCATTCCGAACTGCCGCTGCACCGTCACCATCTTGGTGGTGGAAAGGTTCACCACGGCCGGGCTGCACTCGCGAAAGACGCGGACGGCCGGCGTTTCGCGCTGGGAACGGCGGGCCTGCTCGGCCCCTTCGTTCAGGGGCTTTTGCACCGGCTGGGCCGTTGCGAAGCGAGGCGCCAATGCAGGAATACAGAATGCCAGTATAACGACGCTCAGCGGAGCGACGGAGCGATCCCCGATGCGGCTGGCTGTTGATTCCACCCAATCCCCAACCCTGGAATGGCGCAAGAATTTAGCGAACGGCGAGAGCCATCGGTATCTACACAAGCTTTTCGTGGAATCAAGTTGCGCCTGGCATCGCCAAATATCCCCGCCCGGAGGGCCAACGATGGTTGCCAGGGGCGCTGCGAGCGCAGCTCGCAAGCCCCTGGTTGCTGTGCGCCCCTTCATTTCTCCGCCCGGAGGGCGGTCGAAGGCTTCGTCCGCCCTCCGGGCGGCAAAAAAAAGTAGACCTGATTCCAGGGGCTTGCTTCGCAGCGCCCCTGGCAACATTCGTGCGCCCTCACGGGCGAAGATTGCAGATACTGATTCGGCGCTAGACATCCAACACCTCGTATCTTTTCGCCGTGTACGTCGACCCGATGCTCATGCAATTCAAATGCCGTTTGCGCAGCCGCCGCTCGCGGTGGCAGTGCCCGGAGAAGACGTGCGACACCTGCGGATAATCCAGCAGCACCTCGCCGAAGAGTTCGGCCCCGTGATAGGCCGTGGCGAATTCCCAGTCGGGAATCGGGCTGTGCGGCACCATCTCCGCGAAAGGCAGATGGTGGATCGCCGCCAGCGTGCGCGTTGCCTTGCCGACGACGGTATCGAGATGAGATCGCAATTTGTCCGCGAGATATTCGGTGAATGCCGCGTCGGTCATCGGCAGCTTCACGCGCACCCCGTCCATCCACCGCGTGGTCACCTGCATGGCCGCTTCGCAGAGATCGTCGCCGCGCTCGACAAGGTGCTGCCACTCGTCCATGCGCGCCGCCGCGCCGGGCGCGACCTTGCTCTGGAAAAACCGCAGCGGAATCTTCATGAGCGACGGCCGAAATGAGTAGTCGTACCAGCCCACGCTGCCCACGATGGCGAGGCCGTCCTCAACAAACGGCTTTGAATCGAGGAACTGAAATCCGTTACGTGAGCAGGCCTCGTCGAGTTCGTTCTCATAGCGATGCAGCGAATCCTCGCCCGGCGCGGTCCAAAGCTCGTGGTTCCCCGCCACCATCAGTTTGCACCCGCCGAAGTTGTCGAAGAGTCCCAGCCCGCGTTCAAGCACGGGAAGGTTGGACGCCGTGTCTCCTACAACCAGAAGCACGTCGCCGCCGCGTTCGCAAATCTCACGCGCGATCGACTCCGTCGGCGTCCGGCTGCGGGCGACGTCGTAATGAAGATCGGAGGTGACGATGATGCGCATGGAAGGAATACGAACGAGGCAGCTTACGGCCGCACTGATATTTTAGACGATGAACTTCGCCCGGGCCTTTCAAATTCCGGGACAGGTCAAGTTTGATTCAGAACCCCCTCCGCAAGGAGGGTGGCCTCGCTCGATCCGAAAGGCCCATGCACTTGCGTGCAGGGTTCAGATGACCAGACTGCTTTCTTGGGCACAAACCAAATTCCGGTACTGGTACAGTTTGAAGTGCCACCCCGTCAGAACCCCGTCCGCAAGGACGGCGGCCTTGCTTGCTCGCGAAAGGCTTATGCACTTGCGTTCAGGACTCTCTGAAGCGTCGCCCATGTTTTTGAAACTGTACCAGTACCCCAATTCCCGCGCGCGTTGCGGCGCGCGGGGATTCAGCCAATGATGGCCGTGGAAAACTCGACGCTCTGCCATCTTAAACGGCGCTTTGCATGTCAACAACGAAGGCGGCCTCGCCTGTCATTGAAATAACGAATCTGCACAAGCGCTATCACCTCGGCGATGAGGTGATTCACGCCCTGGCAGGTGTCGACCTTCGGGCCGCTCGGGGCGAGTTCGTCGCCATCATGGGGGCCAGCGGCTCGGGCAAGACCACCCTGCTGCACCTGATCGGCGGCCTCGATCTGCCCGACGAAGGCGCCGTGCGCGTGGATGGCCGGCTGGTGAACGAGATGCGCGACCACGAGCGCACGCTGTTTCGCCGCCGCCGCATGGGCATCGTCTTTCAGGCGTTCAATCTCATGCCCACGCTGACGGCGCTGGAAAACGTCATGCTGCCGCTGCTGGTCGACGGCAGGCCGGCCGACGAGGCCCAGCGACGCGCCCGCGTTCTGCTGGATCAGGTGCATCTCGGCCATCGGTTGAAGCACCGGCCGGCACTGATGAGCGGCGGCGAGCAGCAGCGGGTGGCCATCGCCCGGGCGCTGATGGTTGAGCCGGTCCTGATTCTCGCCGACGAGCCGACCGGCAATCTCGATCCGACCTCGGCGCGGGAAATCTGGACGCTGCTGCGCACCCTCGCCCGCGAGCGCGGCACCACGGTGTTGATGGTCACTCACGAATCGGCCGCGGCGGCCCATGCCGACGTGGTTCACTTCATCAAGGCGGGGCGCTTTACCGGCGTCGCCGAGCCCAAAGGGAGCGGAGATGCGGCACTGGTTGCAGCTCGCTACGCGCAGCTGGCGGTCTAAGGCCGGGCGAAGCGCGCTGGCGGTACTCTCGATCACGCTGGGTGTCGGCGTGGTCGTCTGGGTTACCTGCTGCTATGAGTCCGTGCGCCGCGGCATGACCAACGTCGTGCTCGACTGGATCGGCCGCGGCCACGTCGTCATTGAATCGACCACGGGCGTGTGGGGGGTGTATGACGAGAAGGTCCGCGACTGGGTGAACGACGTTCCGGGCGTCGCGCACGTCACCATGCGCACAAGGGAATACGTCGAAGTCGCGCCCCAGCCCGCTGCCACGACCACGTCGCCCGGCCAGACGTTCTCGAGCCAGCCGACACTGCCGGCGGAAGACTCGTATTTTCGGATCGAAGTCGCGGGCATTCTGCCGGCATCGGAACTGCTCTTTCGCAATTACAAGATGCTTGACGGCCGGATGCTGACGGCGTCGGATCGGAATTCGGTCGTTCTCGAAAATCTGCTGGCGAAACGCCTCGGCGCGGGCGTGGGCGACCGCGTTTACCTGCGCGACAACGATCCGCCGGCCAATCCGCGGGCGTTCACGGTGATCGGCGTCGTCGATCGCCGGCGGGCGAGCATGAACCAGGCGCTGATGGCATGGACGCAACTGGGCGACGTGCAGGAGATCGCCCGGCTGCCGGGGAAAGTAAAGTCGATCGAGATGATCGCGGCGGATTCGAGCCTGACGAGCATTCGCCGAATCGCTGACGACGTGCGCAAGCGAATCGAGACGCACAAGAAGGCGGCCGGTGACGCGGCCCCGTCGCTGGAGGTGCGCACGACCGAGGCGCAGCACCAGAAGCTGGGGGCCGCCCAGGGCCTGCTGCAATTCATCATGATGCTTCTGGCCTGCGTGGTGCTGCTGACGGCCTTCTTCATCATCCTGGCGACGATGAGCATGGGCGTGACAGAGCGGATCGCGGAACTCGGGTTGCTCCGCTGCGTCGGCGTCACGCGCACGCAACTGGGTTCATTGATACTCGCACAGTCTCTGCCCATTGGAATGCTCGGCACCGTGATCGGAGTGCCGCTGGGACTTGGCCTGCAATGGATCACCATGCAGATCGTGCCCGACTACCTGGGCGCGTTCGCCGTCAGCCGAACGGGCATTCTGCTGGCGGTCCTCGGCGGATTGGGAACGACTTTGCTGGGCGCCGTCGTGCCGGCCGTGCGGGCATTCGAAGTGTCGCCCGCGGAGGCCACCCGTTCTCCTTCGTCGCCGAACCTCACCCGCTGGGCCTGGGTGGCCGCGGGGCTGGGCGTCGTGCTGCTGGTGGTTCACGAAATCGTGAATCGCAATCTCGGCGAGACTGGCACGGCACGATTCGATGCGAATGCAATTGCCAGCGTAATACTGCTCTACCTCGGTGCTGCACTCCTGTCACCCCTGATCGTCATCGCCCTGGCCAAGCCGGCCGTCCATACCGCGGGACGGATTCTTGGGCTGCGGCACGAGCTGCTCGGCGACGAGATTCACAAGGCGCCCTTCCGGTCGGCCTCGATCTGCTCCGGCCTGATGGTCGGCCTGTCGCTGATCGTCGGGCTGGTGGTCTGGGGCGAGTCGGTCAAGGCCGGCTGGCAGTTCCCCAAGGAATTCCCCGACGCGCTGCTTT
>DATMEE010000596.1:0-4975 GCA_035557035.1 Phycisphaerae bacterium | reverse complement strand
GAGAATCGCCGCCGCGGCCCTCGCCCCCTCTAGAAACCGCCCGTACTCGGGATCATCCGCATCCGAAACCGCATTGAGCAGAAACTTTACGGCGACCTCCCGACCCAGCATCCCGTCATGGCCGAGCCAGACTGTGCCCATGCCGCCACGTCCTAACTCGCGAATCAACCGCACGGCGCCCAGTTGACGCGGCACGATCAGCTCGGATCGGCCGGCGATGAACCGCGAATCGGATCCGGGAGAGATCGTGATGGTATCGTCGGCAGACATGCGGGATTCCGAAGTCTCGTAGGGTGGGTCGGCCGTTTGACCCACCCTCTCGGCTCATGGCGCCACGACCGGATCGGCCATTTGATCGGGTTTTCCGAGTCGGGCGGCGGCTTCCAATTCCTGATCGAGGCCTGGCCGAGGCAATAGATATTGGTGCTTGAACTGCTCAGCCGTGCGGGAGCGCTGACGGCGGAGGCGCTTCTCCCGTTCAGTAAGAAAGCCGGCAGGTAACTCAGCCAATTCGACGCGCTGGAGTCTGAGCGATTCGCGCTTAGAGGCGTATTCGATGCTGACGTTGCACAGCGCGTCATCAAAGTGATCCGGCAGATGATCCAGCGCCGACGTCGAATCGTGCTCGATATACAGACGATAGCGCGGCACCTCCTCGAAACGCGGAGAAAGCACGAAGAGGCTGGGCGCGGCCGTCCCTTTGAAAACCCGCTGCATCGCATCGACGACTTGTTTCTCGGTCAGTTTCTCGCCGGCCATTGATGCCGTGTGCGCGTCCCGGCTGAGAAACTCGATCATCGGCGCTTCGTCGAACCAGCCGGTGACGCGGACGCGGTCGCCCATGTCGTAGCGGCAGAGCCCGCTGTGATTGGTGAGCACGAGAAAATACTCCTCGCCCTCGCGAAGTTCGTGGCCGCGCAACACGATCGGATCGGCCGAGCCGTACTCTCCCGTTGGGATAAACTCAAAAAACTGCGTGGTGACGGCTGCTATTCCAGTCGCGGTGAAGTCCTCGATCGGAATCGACATGCGGCCCTCGCTCGCGATGAGGCCGACGTCTCGGGCGGGCGCGTCGCCGAAGTACTTCGGAAATTGGGCCTCGTAAAGCCCCATCGTGCCGCCCGTCCAATGGGCACGGAAACCCAGATTCCAATAGTCTTTCGGATAGAGCGTGCCGGTCCCGGCGATAATCTGCTCGAGATGCCTCGCAAGCTCAGGTTCGGGTTGCAGCCGCGGCGCAATGGCATGTCGTATCTTGGGGTCAACGGCGAGTTCGTTCCAGAGCGTGCCATCCCTGACGTCACGAATCATCTGCTCGCGATGTTCGTGGGCTGTGCGCGCCAAAAGGAGTAGTGTCGATGGGTTGGCAGTGACCAGCCACGCAACGTCCTTCGGAATCGCCAGCCGCATGATCGTGTAGTATTTCGAGCGGGCGTCAACGATTCCCGCGATGGCCAGGGGCGACGTGTAGTAGCGCTTCACTAGCCACTTCTGGGTGGAGGCCAGCAGCCCCGTGATGGCGCCGCACGGGACCCCGGACGGCGCGAGATGATCGTTCATCGGGCTGGCGACCTGCACGATGTGCCGAAGAAACGTCCCCTTGTGATCGGCAAGCGACTTGAGACCCCAGATGTTCCATCCCCGGCGGCTCTGATCGAGCGTGCGCGGTGTGACGGGAATGTACTTCGGCTCGGCGGTCGTTCCGCTGGTCAGCGCGAACATCAGAATTTTTTCGGCGGGGTGCAGCAGCGCCCCGACGTCGCCGTTTCGCACGGCGTCGATGTACGGCCGGATCGCGTCGTAATTTCGGATCGGCACTTGGCGGCGGAAATCGTCGTAGCCGCGAACGTTTGCATAGCCGTGCTCGCGGCCGAATCGGCTCTGGGCGGTGCGATCAAGAATTTCTCGCAATAACTGGTCCTGTGTGGCGGTGGCACGCCGGACGGCCTTGAAAAAGGCGCGGGTGGTCAGCCCCGCGTGCTCTTTGGCGAGCTTGCAGATGACGCGGTCATACCAGGGACGCTTGTTCGGCATAGACCGGGCATCATACTGGAGAAATGATGGCTTGGCGATTTGGTATGAAGACGTCGCGCAAGAATAATGCGCTCGATTGCTCGCCAGAAACTCTTATGGTGACTTGCCGTTTGGCGACCAATTCGAAATCGAATGCCGCAACGGGGACGCCCAAGGCGATTCAGTTGTTGGTGATATCAATCCCTGCAAGAGCCGCCAGGTCAACCTCGGCGTCGGAATCCTCCTCCGCGGGTCCCTCCAGCACACGCCCTCTTGGATCGACCGCCACCTCGCGACCCGCGGCGACGGAGATGTGATGGAAGGGCCTGTCCGAGTGCGCAAACTCGGCGAATCGGATGGGGCGGAACAAGTTGTCCGCTTCGGCCTGCCCACCAAGATATCGGCTGAAAAAGTGTATGGAATGTTGGGCGTAAAGCTCCGGCTGCAGGTCAACCGACTGATTGTGCTTGGCGCGAGCGACGACCCAGAGATAACGCGGCTGGGGAGACTGAGCGTAGAGTAGTCGCGATTGCTCGACTGGAATGTAGCTGTCGCGCTCGCCGTGAATGAAGAGAATCGGGCGGGGAAGAATGCGCGTCAGCGTTTTTCGCACCGAGGGAAACCTGCACTTGAACTTGATGCGGCAGGTCAACATGACACACCAGCGGAGGAAGCACCAGAATTCAGGCGGATGATTTTCATAAATAATGCGCACTTTGGCGAAAATGCAGGCCAGCTTGCGCATCAGGAATTCGAGCGTGCAATCGGATGAGAACGCGCCGTCACAAAGAATCGCCTTCACCGATGGACAAACTTCCGCCGCCAGGACGCACGAGCAGGCGCCGCGGGAAATGCCAAAAACTCCGACCTCCGCAGGCCGGCCTTGTTGCTCAAGCCAATGCTCCGCCACGCTGATCGCCGCCACCATGTCGCTCACTTCGCGATCGCTGGTCCACTGGCGCGGGGTGTAGCCTTCTTCGCTCGCTGAGTCGCCGTGGCCGCGAAAGTCGAACGTGAAAATGTCGAACCCGGCGGCGATCAACGGCCGGCAATAGCGCGCGGCGCTGTGGCGGGTGCTCTTGAACTCGGGGGCGAAGATGATCAGGCCGCGGGACAGCTTGTTCGATGCGCGAATGAGCGTGCCGCGCAGGCGAATGCCGTCGGCGGCAAAGAAGTCGCTATCGTCGCCGCGAAGCGGGGTGAAGCCGGTTTGCACCATTGAGAAGGGGGGGTCGGTGTCGCGGATGATGTTCAGGCAGATGCGAACGTATTTGCCGAGGATCAGCGCGGGGATTACCAGCAGCAGAAAGATGGTGAAGAGAATGGAGGTCAGGGCCCAATTGTGGACAATGGTGTACCAGAGTCCCTCCAAGGCTCCTGCCGCAAAGACTTCGCACCCGACCAAGACCGCGCCTCCAAAGCAATGGTATCTTAGCCGAATCCCGCGGAGGCCTGCCAGTCGAAATATCCACAGAATCGACCCGCGTGGATCGGACGATTAGAATTTGCTCATGCACCGGCGAGCATTACTTCAAAAGCTCTCACAATATTCGGCAATCGATGCGGCCGACGCCTCGAACCGGGATCGCATCGCTCATTTTGTGAGCGAAAATGAGGACTGCTTTGAGCGGTCGCTGTTGATCGGGCACGTCACCGGGTCGGGCTGGCTCGTGAACCCGCCACGGGAGCGCGTACTGCTAACGCACCATCGCAAGCTGAACAAGTGGCTCCAACTCGGCGGCCACGCCGATGGTGATGCGGACGTCCTGCGAGTCGCGCTCCGCGAGGCGGAGGAGGAATCGGGCCTCACAGGAATCGTGGCGTTGAGCGATGGAATCTTCGATCTCGACGTTCATTTGATTCCCGAGCGCGAAGGCGTGCCCGAGCACGTCCACTACGACGTCCGGTTTCTGTTGCAGGCCGACGGCGACGACTTCGTCACCAGCGCGGAGTCGCACGAGCTGCGCTGGTTCACCGCCGCCGAGCTGTCGGCGATGCCCATCGGGCGCTCGGTGTTGCGGATGCAAAGCAAGTGGCACGCATTCCTCGCAGGCAACGCACCATTCTTCCGTTGCGAAACGGCCGGCCCATGAACGCCATCCATGAGTTGCCGCTGGAGAGCCTCGCCGCGCTGATGGACGCGCTGAACTTCGGCGCGATTCTGATCGATCAGGCCGGCGCCATCATCCACGCGAACGAACGTATCTGCACGATGCTGGGCCGCCATCGCTCCGACGTCCTCGGGCGCTCGCTCGAATCGCTTTACGTCGCGCCCGATGACGTTGCGTTCGCGCGCCGGTGCGTCGAGGAATTCGACGCGGCGTTCGAGGAGGAATTTCATCTCTCCACGCCGGATCACACGCCGGTTCCTGCAATCGTGGCCAGCCGTCCACTGGGCGACACCCGATTGGCCGCGCCCCTATACAAGCTGATCACGGCGATGGACATCGGCCGGCTCAAGAAAATGGAGGGCCGGCTCACCGAGGACTATCAGGAGATCGCGAAGCTCAGCGACACGGTTCTGGCACAGGCCATCGATCTGAAACACTATTCCGAGCACTTGGAGCAAAAGGTGCGCGAGCGCACGACCGACTTGTTTGACGCCAACATGGACGCCATCTACATGCTCGCCGTGGCGAGCGAGGCCAAGGACCAGGACACCGGGGCCCATGTTCAGCGCATCCGCCGTTACACCGAATTGCTGGCATCGGAGATTGGTTTGCCGCCCGCGACGCTCGAGCAATACGGCTACTCCGCGGTTCTGCACGACGTCGGAAAGATGAGCGTGCCCGATCACGTCCTGAAGAAGCCCGGCCCGCTCTCAGCCGACGAACGGAAGATCATTCAGGGCCACACCACGGCGGGGGAGCACATTCTGGGCGAGCGGCCGTTTTTCGAGCTGGCCAGGCGGATCGCGCGCAGCCATCATGAAAACTGGAACGGCAGCGGCTATCCGGACCGA
>DATMEE010000595.1:0-3261 GCA_035557035.1 Phycisphaerae bacterium | reverse complement strand
CAAATCCTCGACGCCGTATGAGCCTTGTTCCGTCAGTAGAGTTTGATGAGGGGCAGCGTTTCTGTGTAAAAGTGACGGGTGATGAAGAGAAGCGACACCGTTCCCCACGGCCACGCGGAATCTCCGCCTTCCGATAATTCGTCTTCGATTGAATCAGCACCGCTTCCGGAGCGCGCGCCGGGGGCGCCGCTGTTCGGCAACACGTTTCAGTTCCTGAGCGATACGAGCGGGCTAATCGCTCGATCGTACAAACGCTTCGGACCGGTCTTCCGGCTGCGGGCGTTGTGGCTGAAATACACGGTCATTGGCGGGGTCGAGGCGCGGGATTTTCTGAATAGCGGCGAAGCCGAGAAACATCTCTCACGTCGCAAGATTTTTGACGCGGTGGGCGAACAACTGGGCAGTGCCGATTTTGTTCTCGGGCAATCGGGCGATCTGCACCTGCGCTTCCGCCGAATTCTTTCGCTGGTCTACTCCCGTGAAGTGGCATCGGCCTTCGTTCCGGACTTCATCGCGGCCGTCCGGGAGGAGGTCAAGTCCTGGCGGGCCGGCGAAATCCGCATCGTGATGCCGGAGGTCACGCGGCTTTCGTTCGAGGAATATTGCCGCGTCATGTGTGGCGGCTCGCTCAAGCGGCACTACCGCGATTGCCTGATGGTCACGGATTACAACATGAACATAGGCGGCCGTGTCTGGCCGTTTTTTCTCTACAAAATGCCGTGGTACCAATCGGCCCGGCGTCGTGTCTTGAAACTAATGTGGGACATGGTCCGCGAACGCCGCGCGCAGGGCCCACCGTCAGATCGCCCGCCAACGCTCCTGGACACTTTGCTCCGCGTCACTGATCGGGCGGGGCAACGGCTCTCCGACGATGAAGCGGTTTGTTATTCCATGTACGGGTTTGCCGGGAGCGCTTCCTACATGAGCCGGTTGGTTGCTTTCATGCTCTACGAAATCCTGAAGCATCCGGAGCTGATGAAGACGCTGGTGGCCGAGGTCGACGCGGCGTTCGCCCAAGGGCTGAAGGACGCGTCCGATGTGCGCCAGATGACACAACTCCGAGCCGTTTATCACGAGTCGCTTCGCTTCCATCCCGTCTCACAGGGAATGCCTTTTTATGCCGATGAAGATTTCGTCTTTGCCGGCAAGAAGATTTGCAAAGGAGACATCACGGTGTTGTCGCAGGTGCCCATGAGCTTTTCGGAGTGCCCGTTCCACAAGCCGCAGGAGTTCGATCACACCCGCTGCCTCGAACCGAGAAACGAGCACAAGACAACAGCCTTCCATCCTTTCGGTATCGGGCACCGCACCTGCACCGCGATGGGGCTGGTGGAATTGATGTCGATGACGATGGTGGCCACCCTGTTGCACGAGCTGGACTTCGAACTGTTTCCAAACGACTACCGCCTCAAACTCCGAGTAAAGCCATTACCCGCCCCCGATAACAACTTCCGAATTCACCTCCGCGGACGGCGTGCACCCGAGGTCCGCGCGGCGGCAAAACGGCAATACACCGAAGAATACATCATCGCGGCATTTCCCGGAGCCGAGGACTCGAAAGTTCGGCGCGCGATCGCCGCGGCCGAGATCAAGACATTTGAGCCCGGGAAAACAATCATTGCCGAGGGCGCGGATGCCGACGCCTTTTACATCATCGCCAGCGGCTCCGTTGACGTGTTCAAGCGCATGGATGAGGGCGAGGTGCACGTCGCCCGGTTGGAGCGGGGACAGTATTTTGGCGAGACCGGCCTGTTGCAGAATATCCCTCGCACCGCCACGGTGCGCGCCGCTGCCGGCACGCCCGTCACGGTAATGATGCTGACGCGGGAAGCATTCCTCGACCTGGTGGAGGCGTTGGATTTGGACAGCGATGAAATCGGGCGCTTGATGCGGAAGCGAATCTCCACGAACCAACTCATCGAAGCGGTCCGCCGTCTGAGCGCGGAGGAACTCGTTCGAGTCCTGCCGGAATTCGAGGTGCGGACGGTCGCTCCCGGCACAACCATCATTCGAGAAGGGGAACCGGCGGACGCCTTTTACATATTGGACGCCGGCGAAGTCACGATCACATCGACGAAAGAGGGCGCCGAGCAATCGCTCGGGGTCTTGAAGCCGGGCGGGTATTTTGGGGAACTAGGGTTGCTCACTGGGCAGCCACGCGCTGCGACGGTTACTGCCTCGGGGGCAGCCGATGTGGTCGTGTTGCGCACCGGCAAAGCCGGGTTCGAACAACTAATCTCAGGGGTGGCCGACCCTCGCACAGATCTCGCGGCAGCTCTGATGGAACGCCTGAAAGGCACCGGTTAACACAACGTTGAATCACCCTCCTTCGCAAGGCTACGGCGGGAAGACACGACGGGCTCAAAGGTGATATCGCGACAAGCTCGCAAGCGTCTTCGGCGGTCATAGACAGCCGCTACAGAAGAACTGACCCGCATTGTGGTCAGGTCGACGGACGCGCCGTGTCGTAAAGCGTGGCGTAGAGTTGATCCAGACGCACCGGTTTTATCAAGAGAGCCAGCGCCCCAGATCCGGAGATGTCCTTCGGCGAACCGGAGACGAGGATGACGCGAGCGCCGGGATGCTTGGCCACGATATTGCGGCAGGCGGTCGCGCCGTTGAGCTTTGGCATTTGGTAATCCATCAGCACGACATCCGGATTGTGCCGGCCGTAGGCGTGGATGGCTTCCAAGCCTGAGTTGACCACCTCCACCACCTCATGTTGGCAAAGACGAACCAACTCGGCCAGCGAAGTCCCCACGCTTTTTTGGTCGTCCGCAATCAAGACCCGCATACCGTTGCCGCAGAACGTTCCATGCCACGGGACTTCTCACCAATCTGACGGCGGTCATAGACCGCCGCTACAGAAGATTAGCTCATCCGTTGTGACCTCTGTGGACTTTGTGCGAGGTCCTCTCTCAGCTCAGGCTGTTACCTGGCGAAAGGCGGTGAGGAAGGTTTCCATCTCGGTTTTCTTGCCGATGGTGAGACGCATATGGTTCGGCAAAGCCGGGAATAATCGGCCGACGTGCACGTTGCGCTGCTTCAACGCCTGGATAAGCGGCACAACGGGCCGCTTGACGTTGAACATGATGAAGTTGGCGTGCGAAGGAATCTGTTCGTAGCCCAGCTTGTCGAGCTCACCAATCACGAATGCTCTTGCTTCGCTGTTGAGGCGCCGGCCGTTGGCGACTTGATCGGGGTCATTCAGACTCGCGATCGCTGCCACGAGCCCCATGATGCTGACGCTGTCCCAGAGTT
>DATMEE010000594.1:0-2876 GCA_035557035.1 Phycisphaerae bacterium | reverse complement strand
GTGAGCTCGCGCAATTGCACGCGCTCGAACGTGGTGAAGCGGCCGCCGCAGGCGGGGCACAACCGGCGGCGGCGGATCGCCGCGTTGTCGTCCGAAGGACGGCTGTCCTTCACCTGGGTGTCGTCATGGCCGCAAAACGGGCAGCGCATCGCAAATGCCTTTCTATCGATCGCTTGACGGATAAATCGGGAACCGCTTGCACAGCGAAATCACGCGTTTCCGTACGCTGTCCTCGACTGCAGGATCGCCGTCCTCGCCCTTCGCGGCGAGCGCATCGACGACCTCGGCGATCATCCGGCCGACCTGTTGAAATTCCGCCGCGCCAAAGCCGCGCGTCGTCCCCGCGGGCGATCCAAGCCTCACGCCGGATGTGATGGCGGGTTTTTCGGTGTCGAACGGGATCGCGTTCTTGTTGCAGGTGATGTTGGCGCGGTCGAGCGCCTTTTCCGCCGCGCGGCCGGTGACCTTCTTCGGACGGAGATCGACCAGCATGAGATGCGTGTCGGTACCGCCGGAGACGATGTCGAGGCCCGCCGCCTGAAGCGTGCTGGCCAGCACCTTCGCGTTCTCCACGACGGCACGCGAATACTGCTTGAACTCGGGCTTCAACGCCTCGCCGAAGGAGACCGCCTTCGCGGCAATCACATGCATCAGCGGACCGCCCTGCAAACCGGGAAACACGGCCGAGTTGATCTTCTTGCCGAGCTCCGGATCGCGCGAAAGGACCATGCCACCCCTCGGACCGCGCAGCGTCTTGTGCGTCGTCGTCGTCGCGATGTGGCAATGGTCGAGCGGATTGGGGTGGACGCCGCCGGCGACAAGGCCGGCGAAGTGGGCCATGTCCACCATGAGATAGGCGCCCACCGAATCCGCGATCCTGCGGAAATCGGCGAAGTCGATAATGCGGGGGTACGCCGATCCGCCGGCAACGATGAGCTTGGGCTTGTGCTGTTTGGCCAGTGCTTCGACTTCGTCCATGTCGATGCGCTGGTCCTGGCGCCGGACATTGTAGGGCGCGACCTTGAACCACTTTCCCGACAGATTGACCGGTGAGCCGTGGGTGAGATGGCCGCCCGACGAGAGATTGAGCCCCATGAAGGTGTCGCCCGGCTGAAGCAGCGCGAAGAATACCGCCTGGTTCGCTTGAGCACCGGAGTGGGGTTGCACGTTGGCAAAGCTGCAATCGAACAGCTTGCAGGCGCGCTCAATCGCTAAAGTCTCTGCGATATCAACGTACTCGCACCCGCCATAATAGCGGCGGCCGGGGTAGCCTTCGGCGTATTTGTTCGTGAGGACCGAGCCCTGCGCGGCCAGTACGGCACGCGAGACGATATTCTCCGAGGCGATAAGCTCGATCTTCTCCTGCTGGCGCTTGAGCTCGGCCTGGACGGCGGACCACAGATCCGGGTCCGTCGAGGCCAAATCGCCGGAAAAGAACGCCGGATTCGGCACGTAAACCTGCTCGCTCAACGCTGTCATTCCCGCCTGCCCTGCCCCAACCAAACCCAGTGCTTTGTACAATCGGCGGCCAGCTTTACCAAATCTGGGGCGCATGCACGACAAATCGCGGTACCGCTCCCACAGAAATCCTAGGCTAGCGGCTAGCGCTCGTCCCGCGGACCGACGGGAACCAGAGCGGCAACCGCCCACAGGACTGAAATCGTGCCATTGGCCACATGCTTAACGTTGTTGCAGACGAAACGAAGCGTTGGGCTAGCGAGGCCGAGACATCGGGAAATAACGCCAAATGTTCCGACCCCTTCGTCTTGATTTCTTCACGGTGCGGTGCAAATAGAAAGACGCACGAGCAATGTATGTGTCCAACTCCAGGGGGAAACTAGAGATGGCGCAAGCTTTAGATATTCAAGGGCAGAAATCCGACGACATACTCAGACTGGCGACGGAAATCGTCGCCGCCTATGTCAGCAACAATCCCATTCCGGTCAGTGAAGTTCCCGCGATGATCAAGAGCGTCCACGGTACGCTCGGGAGCCTCGTCGGTGTTTCACAAAATGAAGTGCAGACGGCGCAACGGCCCGCGATCCCCGTGAAACGGTCGATCACACCCGACTACATCGTCTGCCTCGAGGACGGAAAGAAGCTCAAGATGTTGAAGCGCTATCTGCGCTCCAACTTCAACATGACGCCCGAGGAATATCGGGCC
This sequence comes from Phycisphaerae bacterium, assembly GCA_035557035.1. Lineage (GTDB taxonomy): Bacteria > Planctomycetota > Phycisphaerae > UBA1845 > UTPLA1 > JADJRI01. The sequence goes on along the minus strand of DATMEE010000594.1, from coordinate 712 downwards.
AAATGGGGCCTGCCCGCCGACTATCCGATGGTGGCGCCAAACTATGCGGCGCAGCGTTCGGAATTTGCCAAGAAGATCGGGCTGGGACGGACGGCATCGTCATCGGGACGCAGACGCAAAGGCTGATATTTATTTTTGCGCATTTTCTACGGCGAACCGCGCCGGGCGGCTCGCCGCCCATTTGATTATGGCGCGCAAAGCGCGCGGGCACTTCGCCGGAAAATGCTCTTCAGCCGTTTGCCTTCTGCTTGTTCAGAACGAACTGCAATTTCCGGATTGCAGCGGCTTCGAGCGTGGAGCGGTCGGCGTCCGCCGGGCCGGTGATGGAGATTTCGGTTCCCGTGGCGGCATCGATAGCCACGACTTTCGCGTAGGCGCCGATCGTTAAGATTTCGATGAGGATTTCACGACCGCCATTCGAAAGGCGAGTCGGCATTAAGCGGCGCGCCGGAGCCGCAGCGCTGTCCAAACAGTGTCGATTGCCGTGACCAGCTCTTCCATCTGCGCGTCGGTGTGCAGCGGCGACGGCGTGATGCGCAGGCGCTCGGTGCCGCGCGGCACGGTCGGGAAGTTGATCGGCTGGACATAGATGCCGTGCGTGTACAGCAGCTCGTCGGACACGACCTTGCAGAGCGCGGGATCGCCGACAAGGACCGGCACGATGTGGCTTGGCGATTCGACCAGGGGGACATTCACGCCGCCCAGGAGTCCC
>DATMEE010000593.1:0-9775 GCA_035557035.1 Phycisphaerae bacterium | reverse complement strand
CACTGTTACACTTTCGTCCCATGAAAGAGCCGCTCGCTTTTTTTCTGACGTTCCGCACCTATGGCACCTGGCTTCATGGGGATGAACGCGGGTCCGTTGATGAGGAGCACAATGTCTTCGGCACGCCGTTGCTCGATCCTGACGCGCCGCGAATGGAGCGGGCATCCACTGTGATGAAACATCCGCCCCTCGTCTTCGGTGACGCGATGCGGCGCTGTGTTGATGAATCCATTGTCGACACTTGTCGATTTCGTGAATGGCTGCTGGTGGAACGGGCCGTGCGGACAAACCATGTCCACGCCGTTGTTGGCTATCACGGCGCAACGCCCGAGGAGATGTTGCAGAAGCTGAAGGCCCGTGCCACGCGAGCGCTTCGGGAGCGCCAAATGGTCCCTCCTGGCCGTCCAGTCTGGGTTGATGGCCCGGGCAGTCGTCAATACCTGTGGACTGAGCGAGACGTAGAAGATGCGGCCCGCTATGTGCGTGACTATCAGGATCAGCCGCACTAACAGAACCCCGACGGAAGTGGGAGGTTGAAGTGTGCGGCGCTCAGGAGGGGGAACCGCTCTTGTAATGCAGCAGTCGCGGCCCACCACTGCCGTGGTGGGTTCCGATGCGGCCCGCCACTGCCTGATCGGCGGTCGCGGCCCACCACTTCCGTGGTGGGTTCTGATCGGCGGCCGCTTCCCACCATTGCCGTGGTGGGTTCTGGCGCGACCCCTCTAGCCATCACCGCCATGGCCCAGTGGCAACTGAATCGCCGCGACGAAGCCCGTGCCGCGCTCGCCACGCTGCGCGACCTGATGAAAGACCCCGCCTGGGCCGACGACGCCGATGCCATCACCCTGACCGCCGAAGCCGAGGCGTTGATCGAGGGGCCGCCGACTTCAACCCAGCCATCGATGACCACACAGCCGACGAAAGAATCGCAGAAACCATAGCACGCGGCGACCGTCCGCGCTCGTCTCGATGCTAAGCCGCGCCCGCCCCTACGGTCCCGTCTCCGTGGAACGCATAGAGCTGTTCCGAAAGCATGCGAAGCTCGCTTCGCTCGGCGGCACCAAGCCGTGACCAAGCGGCGTCCATTTCGTTGCGAACGTCGTCGGCGTCCGGCGACTCGCCGGCATCGGTAGCAATCAGACCGTGAAGACGAAAAAGCAGCCGGGCGTAGGCAACGTAGTCGGCATTCCTAAGAAACGCTCTGCTCATGTCAGCTCCTCATCGATTTCCCACAGCGGGCGGGTCGCCGCAAGCGCGTCGGAAAACTCTGACAACCGCATTATAGCATCGGGTTCGATCAAGCCATGCCTTGGATGCGAGTGATCGATGCGCAGCCATAGCTTTTCCGATACCCTTGACGATTGAAATTCACCGTCCCCGAATCGCCATACACGAAGAGAATTGCTACCTACGGCAGCAGCCAAACCGGGCAGCCCTCGCAACCGGCGTGGGATCCGATGGGGCGGAAGATCAGCCAGACGCGGCGCCACTGACATGCCACCTGTGTTGGGATGAACATGCTGACGCTCGTCCACAGGAATATCCACAGGGACACGCACGCCCAGCGTTCGTGCATCAAAGCCCACCTTGGGCAAGTCACCATCAGGCAGCATGGCTCGGTAGAAACTTGGCATGCGATGTCAGCCGCGAGTTGTTTTGCCCGTTGCGCGGCGCTTATAGATTAGTCGTATGTCCCGTGCGGCTTCGAGCATGTGTTCGATGCGCACTCGGTCATCGATTGCGAGCCGTTTTCGTTCACGCGGCATGCAGCAGCTTTGCCTCGCGAAGGACGAATGGACGGAAATGCCGCGAGAGGTCGAATGGCGTTCGCAGGTCCACCCTACGGCCAATCATCGCGGTGAGTTCCCGAATCATATCGCCGAAGCCGAACATGCCCGGCGTCCGTCCGGGCAGAAACTCAACCAAAACGTCGATATCGCTATCAGGACCAAAGTCTTCGCGCAGCACGCTGCCAAAGAGCCACATCCTCGCAACGCCATGCCGATTGCAGAAATCGGCGAGCTTGTCGGCTGGAAAGTCGATGTTATTGAAAGTCATCGCCGTTCAGTCTAACACATGAACTCGGTCGCGACAAAATAACTACCGACGTCAAGTTAAAGCTTCAGTGTCAACTGAATCGCCGCGACGAAGCCCGCGCCGCGCTCGCCAAACTCCGCGAGTTGATGAAAGACCCCGCCCGGGCCGACGACGAAGATGCCAAGTCCCTGGCCGTCGAGGCGGAGGCGTTGATCGAGGGGCGGGCCGGCGATGCCGCCACGCAGCCTGCCGCGTCGCAACCGGCCGCGACACAACCTCTGGGGATGGCGCCGGAAAAACCGGCAACATCGATGCCCTTCGACGGGGCATCCAATGACTAATCCAACAACGCGTCCAGATCACGCGCGCCATGAAGAACGCGGGCGACCTCGATACCGTCTGCGGACTTCCGGTAGAAGATCAAGTACTGTCCAACGGAAAACGAACGGAGATTTCCGCCCTTGAATCGGAGACGACTGGTTCCCATTTCAGGATGATCGGCGAGTCGATGACACGCAGCCCGAAGTCGCCCCACGAATGAAAGCGCGGCATGCCGGCTGTCGCGCGCGATGTAGTCGGCAATCTCTTCGAGATCGTGTTCGGCGAGTCTTGCGAATTGAAGCCGGCCCATTCAGGTCTCAGTCAGAACTCGACTTCGATTCGGGACCATGTTTTTCTGCGAGCCGATTGAACACATGATCGCCATCAACGACGTCGCCTTGATCAAGTTGGTCAACGCCGGCATCGACAGCGCGAATGATTTCGTCCCGCCGCTTCAGAAGGGCGATGGCCTCGTTGAGCAGCGCCGCCGAGTCAGTGTATCGCCCGCTTCCGAGCGATGTCGCAATAAACTGCTCATTGTCAGCGGAGATACCAACGTTCATGATCTCGTATGCTCCTGGGGCCATGATCTATGTGGTATATTATATCACATTCCAGTCCTCAAAACGAGATCTTTCACGGCAACAAGGCTCTCCGCTCCCGCCAACCTCGCCATCACCGCCATGGCCCAGTGGCAACTGAACCGCCGCGACGAAGCCCGCGCTACGCTGGCCCGCCTCCGCGCCTTGATGAAAGATCCCGACTGGGCCGACGACGAAGATGCCAAGGCCCTGACCGCCGAGGCCGAGGCGTTGATTGAGGGCCAAGCCCGTGATGCACTCACGCAGCCGGCCGCCTCGCAGGCGACCGCCGAACCGCCCGCTTCGCAATCCGCCGCTTCGCAGCCGTCACCTGGAATGCGGCAGCCCTAGGAGGTCCCCGCCGCCCGTGGCATGAAAGCGTCATGCCGCGGTCACGGTGACTTTGCCGTCGCGGCGGGCGCGGGGCGGCTTCTTGCTGACGATGATCTGCACGTCCTCATCGAGGGCGTTGAGTGCGCGGAACAGCCGCTCGGCGGAGAAGCCCGTGTGACGGCCGTTCATCAACTTGGAAACATCTGGCTGCTTCAGGCCAAGCCGCTTGGCGGCCTGGGCCTGCGTCAGCCCAAGTTCCCTGATGCGAAGGTAGATTAACCGGACGAGGTCAACCTGGATGGAGAGATCATCGGCGTTGCTCAACCCCAGGTCGGTGAAGACATTTCCACTGCCTGATTTCACCTGAATTGTTCGCTTCATGGTTCAACCCCTTCTGGCGGACTGCTGGAGAGTTTGATGATCCTCATCCGCGCGGCGCAGCCGCTGATGAATCGGATCGATTTCCTTCGTGGGCGTCTTAACTCCTGACTTGGATTTTTTCTCGAAGTCCTGCGAACATCTTCGGGAAACGACCGCAAGTCCTCCCGGCTTCGTCCAACCCATCGAAGCGGCTTGAGATCGGGCATATTCGTATTTACTCCTGGATTATAGCAATTATACTATATCGGTCAAATAACGCAAAACGATCCACCTCCGTTGCAACCTCGCCATCACCGCCATGGTCCAATGCAACTGAATCGCCGCGAGGAAGCCCGTGCCGCGCTCGCCACGCTGCGCGACCTGATGAAAGACCCCGCCTGCACCGACGACGCCGATGCCATCGCCCTGACCGCCGAGGCCGAGGCGCTGATCGAAGGGCAGCCGACGACGAGCCAGGCATCAGAACCCCCCACGGAAGTGGGGGATGAAGTGTGTGGTGCTCAGGAGGGGGAACCGCTCTTGTAATGCAGCGGTCGCGGCCCACCACTTCCGTGATAGGTTCTGATTGGCGGCCGCTTCCCACCATTGCCGTGGTGGGTTCTGGCGCGACCCCTCTAGCCATCACCGCCATGGCCCAGTGGCAAATGAATCGCCGCGACGAAGCCCGCGTTACGCTCGCCAGGCTGCGCGATCTGATGAAAGACCCCGCCTGGGCCGACGTCGCCGATGCCATCGCCCTGGCCGCCGAGGCCGAGGCGTTGATCGAGGGCAGCGCGGCGACGAGTCAGCCATCAGAACCCCCCACGGAAGTGGGGGGATGAAGTGTGTGGTGCTCAGGAGGGGGAACCGCTCTTGTAATGCAGCGGTCGCGGCCCACCACTGCCGTGGTGGGTTCTGATGCGGCCCGCCACTGCCGTGGTGGGTTCTGATTGCTTGAGCGGGCTTGGCGGATACACTTTCGGTCATGAAAGAACCGCTCGCGTTTTTTCTGACCTTCCGCACCTATGGTACGTGGCTTCATGGGGACGAGCGCGGGTCTGTCGATGACGAGCACAATGTCTTTGGCACACCGCTTCTTGACCCGGACGCACCACGCCGCCACCGTCATGAAACACCCGCCCGTCGTCTTCGAAGACGCGATGCGCCGCTGCGTCGATGAATCCATCGTCGACACCTGCCGATTTCGTCGATGGATTCTGGTCGAACGGGCCATACGGACAAACCATGTTCACGCCGTTGTCGGCTATCACGGTGCAACGCCAGAAGAGATGTTGCAGAAGCTGAAAGCCCGCGCGACGCGGGCGCTTCGTGAACGCCAGATGATCCCTGCTGGGCGGCCGGTGTGGGTCGACGGTCCAGGTAGTCGTCAATATCTGTGGGCCGAACGGGACGTGGAAGACGCGGCGCGCTACGTGCGCGATTATCAGGATCAGCCGCGCTGACGGAATCCCCACGGTAGTGGGGGGCGATCGAGTGCGACACGCCGAACAACATCAATTCCGTGGGCACCAGAGTGTCTCGCCCCTGTCCCACCACTTCCGTGGTGGGTTCTGATGGGGCCGCCACTTCCGTGGCGGGTTCTGATGCCTGCTCGCCGAGGATCAGCGACCGTTAACCAGGAGCCGTTTGCGACACGAGCGAGGATTCTTCCGCAATCGCCGACGTGGACGGCGCAACCGCCACGCGCTCGATGCGCGGGCCGAGCAGGCAGGTCACTTCATACGGAATGGTCCCCATCTTCTTCGCGATGCCGGCGACTGAGTTCTGGCCGCCGCTGCGGTCGTCGATGAGGGTGATCGGGGTGCCGGGGGGCATGGCGGGGAGGTCGGTGAGGTCGACGGCGAGCTGGTCCATGCTGATGCGGCCGACGACCGGGGCGTAGCCGTGCGGTGTCCCGACAACGGCATTGTTCGACAGCACGCGGATGTATCCATCGTAATAGCCGACCGGAATGATCCCCAGGCGCGTGGGCCGCTTGGTGGTGAAGGTCTGCCCGTAGCCGACGCAATGATCGGCGGGCAGCTCCTTCACCGCCGTCAGGTGGGTCGTGACCTTGAGAATCGGCTTGAGAAAAATCAGCTCCGCCATGTGGCTCTCCGGATAATAACCGTAGAGCGCGAGGCCCGGGCGCACCATGTCGAAGTGGGTGTCGGGCATGGCGATGGTGGCGGCGCTGTTGGCAATGTGGCGGATGACGCCCGGCGGCAGGTTGACGCGAATGGCGGTCAGGGAATGGTTAAATAGTGAGAGCTGCTTCCGGGCCAGCTCGCGCTGCTTGAGGTCGGCCGTCGCGAAGTGGGAATAGAAGCCGGTCAGGTGCAGATGGCGTGACACGCGGACGCTGCGGATCAATTCATGGATCTTTTCGGGCATGGCGCCCATCCGGCCCATGCCCGTGTCGAGCTTGACGTGGACCGTTATCTGCTTTGGCAGGGCGGTCTCCGCGATGACACGGATCGGATCTTCGCCGGTGATGGTGATGGTCAGATCGTGTGCGACGATGGCGTCAATGCGCTCGCGGCGCTCGGCGTCGTCCGCTACGGCTAGAGAGTCCCCCAGCAGCAGAATCGGTGGCGTCCAGCCGATTTCCCGCAGCTCAATGGCCTCCTGCAATGTCGCGACAGCGGCATAGTCAGCGCCGGCCTCTTGCAGCGCGGGCGCGACCATGCGCAGGCCGTGGCCATAGGCGTTGGCCTTCAGGGGAGCGCAGAATTTGACCATTTGCGACCGGCAGGCGGCACGCAGGGCGCGGTAATTGTGTAGAAGATTTTCGATGGAAACGTGTGCGACGACATCCGTGCGCATGGGCGACCTTCCGTGGCTGTCGATAGTTTAACATCGGAAGTTCGTGATGTCGAAGCTGATTCAGTGCGACTGTGAGGACGCAATTATCTGCGAATCGTTGATGGCCGCCGGGATCCTGTGAATTCTGTAACGGAAAAAAGGGCACAGAATCGTCTTCTGTACCCAGATTCACTGCCCTGTTCGGCGCCGGCCGCTTGCTTTACGGGCGCGGCTCTGTCGCGCCGCCGCTTCGCGGCGAGATCAGGACGGACAGCCGTCCGACGTTAGGAGAATGGTGACGAACTCCCCAATATCAAATTCATCGACGGTCCCGTCCTGGAGCGTATCGACGCATTGGCAACCCGGAATCGGAGGGCCGCCAAACGAACCTAAATAGCAGTCCACGAATGACTGCACGTCGCCGCCGTTCGGATTGCCATCGTCGCTTGTGTCTCCGAGGCAGTCGCAATCTTCCAGACATGAAACGAAGGCGCAGAGTGACGATTGCCCCTGAAATTCGCCGTCGAAGAAATCGCAGTTGAAAACCCAGTCTTCCTGGCAATTGCCATCAGGCAAACAGCAAGCCCCATAAGTGCAAACCGCGTCTTCACAGGTGCCCGGCGTGCTGAAGAGGCTTCCACCCAGATCGTTAAAGCAATAATCAACCGAGGTCGTGGCGCACGAGCCGTCGGTCTTGCAGCAGACGCCCAATTCGCCGCAGTTCAGATTCGGGTTGCTGCAGGACGAATCGGCTCCCTGAAAATGGCCGCCCTGTTCCTGACAGGCTTGCTCGAGCACTTCCGCGCAGTTTCCGTCGAGAAGGCAGCAGGCGCCGGCGACAGCGCCGCCGCAATTAACTTCCTCGCAGCCCACGCCATCGCCCTGATATTCGCCGTTGAACTGCTCGCAGTGAGCCTGCGTGTCCGTCTCGCGGCAGATGCCACCCGGCTGGCAACAGGCGCTCAACGTGGGCGGGACGCCGCAATCCGTTTCGCCGCAGTTCGATCCGTAGCCGCGCCACACGCCACCGGAATCAGCGCAGCCGGCTTCTGTCTGGGTGAGGCACTCCGGGCCGACGCAGCAGGCGGCGTAGGCCGGCAGCCCGCAGGGAAACGGTTCACATGGCGTCTGTATGCCCATGAACGTGCTCACCCCGTCGATTTCGCACGAGAATTCGTCGGAAGGGAAGCAGGTTCCAAACCCATCGCAGCATGCGCCGAGGCACGCCCCGGACTCGCATTCGATGCCCACGCCGGCGAACTGACCGCCAAAGGTCTGAACACAGCTCTGGAAACTCGTTCCCAGGCAGCCGATGTTGGTGCAGCACGCGCCCTGGCAGTTGCCCGAACTGCAAGTGACGTTGTCGCCGGCGTAAGAGCCGCCGGCATCGTCACATTCGACCGCGTTGAGCAGGACGCACCCGGTGCTCTGGCAGCAGGCGCCCGTTGGAAGGGGGCCCGAGTTTTCATCGAAGTTCCAGTTCAATACGTCATGGTTCTGATTGAATAACCCCGTCCCCGCGGTGAAACCGACCCAGGCATCGCCGGATCCGTCGAGGATGTTGTCACCGTTCAAGTCTTGCAGATCGACTTCGATGTGCATCAATGGAATGTTGCTATCGAGATAAACAACCATCACGCCCGGCCGATAGCGCACGGTGAACGTATGAGTCTGGCCATCGTTCAGGTCGGGGAAAGGGAAATTCGCCATGCCGATCGAAAACGCATCTTCGTGGGAATTCGGGCCGGCGCCGTTGGTCTGGATGCTGACGTGGTTGTCGGTCTCCGGGAAGAAGCCGAAGGTGTCGAGTTCCACGGCCAGACTTCGCGGAATGCCGCCATAGCCCATGTCGCTGCCGCCGACCCCCAGGGCCGTCGCCGAACTGTCCTGGATCACGAACGCCAAGCCGTCGGCGCCGTCACCGCCGTGCATTTGAAACTGAAACACGGTATCAAAACCATCAGCAACATGGGCCTTGGAGGCCGTGTACCAGGCGGATCCGGCCTGGCCTTGGGCGGCCGGCGCCACGCGCAGCACATCGTCGGTGCCAGCGGCGTCGCCATTGAGTGTGAGGCCAACAAGGCTCGAGAAATCGGAGTAAACGAAATCAGCCCGTAATGACGCACTGCCAATGACCGCGCCCAAAACGGCGATGACGGCTAACCACGCCCTGGGCCGCCGAGGATTTTGAAAGTCCCTGATTTGACTGCTGAAAACGTCAATGCTCATGATCCGCTCCTGATTCGCGTTGAAAGGCCGATGGATGGAATCTGACTTGCTGGCTCGCTCGTCCACTATACCACGACGGGATGGTCCATGTCAGCGATTCGCGAGAAAAATGCCAAGATTGTGCGGGTTTGGTGTCGAAAAAGGGATTGCATGCGTCGTGTGCTCGAAGGAATTGCGAGGATCGAACTCTTGAATGGACGCTAATCCCGAGATTATCATGGGGATGCCGCGCAACTCCTGACCGACCTCGTGCGTGGCATATTGATGGACATCAGGCGAGTTCAATCGTGAGGTGGTTTGATGTCACGCCTTCGTCTGTCTGCATTCATTTTCGCAACCATTAGTGCCCGTACCGCTTCAGTCCAGGCGGACCTCGGAATCGCCTCGGAGTTTTTGTCCTCCGTGATTCTCGATGCCGGTGCGCCAGTTCATGCGATGGCGGCCGGAGAACTCGATCTTCTCGCGTCCGGACACGAAATCGTCTTTCTTCGCGTCGATGGCGATGTCGTTCTTGTAAAGCGAGCAGCGGATGCCTGGGTCACGACACAATTGTTGGAGGGCGACCTGACCTATCCGATTCCCGTTATCCGCATGCGCACCACGCTCAACGTCGCGGACGTGCGACCGGACGTGCCCGGCCTCGAGATCGTCTCGTACACGCCCAACAATATCCACGTGTTCTTCCACGATTCGAGTGGAAACTGGAGCGTGGAGAGCGTGGACGAATCGCTGCCGTTGATGTTCGGCTTCGGCTGGGGCGCGCGGCCGGGCGAGATTGTTCCTAGCTATCCAGGGCTTGAGATTCTGCTGATCTGGGAAGGGGCGGGAGATGTTTCCGGTGGGGCGCTCTACGGGCGAACGCCGGCAGGCTGGGAACGGGTCACCGAAATGGAGATTTATGGCGGCGAAGTCGCGATGGACACCGTCATGGGCGACGTCAATCCGGACAACCCCGGCAATGAGATTATTCTGACGACGGAAATGGGGCCGACCTATGAAGTCATTCGCCCGGCGAACGTGAACGCGACGCCGTGGCCGCGCACGACGCTCTGGGACGATTTCGACAACTCCGGCTGGGTGATGTGCGTCGCCGATGTCGATCCGGCGAC
>DATMEE010000592.1:0-2562 GCA_035557035.1 Phycisphaerae bacterium | reverse complement strand
CGCTGAAATTGAGCGGCATGGCGCGGCCGCCGAAGGCTTCGATTCTGGCGGCGATTTCCTCGTTGATCTGCCCGGCGAGAATTCGCTCGACGATGCCGCGGGTCGCTTCGTCGGTGTACCGACGGCCCTGGATGAACCGCGGCTCGAGGTTCGCCTCGGCCATCGCCCGGCTGATCGCCGCGCCGCCGCCGTGGACGACGATCGGCCGCATGCCGACGGTTTCCATGAAGACGATGTCGACGAGCAGATGTCCCAGCGCGTCGGGGTCTTCCATGACGCTGCCGCCGAGCTTGATGACGGTGATCTTGTCGCGAAACTGGCGGATCCAGCCCATCGCCTCGATCAGGACGTCGGCTTTTTCGATGGCGTCTTGCACGGCGGGACGGCTCACATAGCGGCGGCGGAGGCGTAGGGGGGAATCGCGTATTGTAAAACGGCTAAAAAGCTAGCGGAAGGGCGCCGGGGGCCGCCATCCCGGTCGTCGGGGATCGTGGTATAATTGCCGCATGAGCACTGTCGCCTATCCTCATATCGCGATCCGTTCGGACGGCGTGCCTATCATCGGCGGTGTCGGGATCAAGGTCCGGTTCTTGGCGGAAGCCTTTCGGGATGGACGGACAGTTGACGAGCTAATCGAGGACTATCCGCTCACTCCCAGTCAGATTTACAGCGCCTGGACCTACTATTTCGATCACAAGGTCGAAATGGACAAAGAGATCGAGGATGGGGAGCGGTTTGCTGAGCAATTCCTTGCGCAGCAGGGCGAGTCGTTGGTCGACGAGAAGTTTCGAGAAATGAGCGACGCCGATCTGAGAGCATTGATCGACCGCCAAAGCGATTCTGAGGACATCGCCTGGATTGCCGCAAAGCTACGCGAGCTAGGCCGGAAGTTGCCCTGATGCTTGCGTTCTATTTGGATCACAACATCCCAGCCGCGGTGGCGAACGGGCTGCGACGACGCGGCATTGACGTCATAACCGCCTTCGAGGATGGATTTGATTGCGAAAATGATCCCACCATCTTCGATCGTGCTCAGGCCCTGCACCGGGTCTTCTTTACGCACGACTATGGCTTCTTGAGAATGGCTGCCGCACGGCAGCGTACCGGGGAGGATTTTGTAGGGCTGGTGTTTGCTCACCAGAATGGCTTCAATGTCGGCGCAGGAATTAGGCATCTGCTTTTTCTTGCGGATAACAATGCCCCGGAGCAAATGCGCAACCGGGTCGACTACATTCCAGCCCGCGGCTATTGACGGCCGCGCCATATCCCATGACCGATAACGTTAGCTCGCAGTCTGCCCTCGCCATCGTCCTTGCCGCCGGCAAGGGGACCCGCATGAAGTCGGAGCTCCCGAAGGTGCTCGTGGCCGTCAACGGCCGGCCGATGGTGCGGTTTGTCGTGGACGCCCTGCAGGCAGCGGGGGTTTCGCGGCTGGTCGTCGTCGTGGGGTATCGAGCCGATCTGGTTCGGGCTGAACTCGCCGGCGTTGCGGATTTGGAGTTCGCTGATCAAACGGAACAACTCGGCACGGGCCACGCCGTGATGATGTGCCGCCAGCAGCTTGCCCGGCATCGCGGGCCCGTTGTAGTGGTCGCCGGTGATTCGCCCATGCTGCAAGCCGAGTCGGTCGCCACGCTGCTCGAAGAATTCGGCAAGCGCGACGCGGCCTGCCTCATCGGCACGGTCAACCGTGAGAACCCGACTGGCTACGGCCGCGTGCTCCGCGATGAGGCGGGCGATTTCACCGGCATCGTCGAGGAAAAAGACGCATCGCCTGCGCAAAAGGCGATTCGCGAGGTCAATGTCAGCACGTACGTCTTCGACGCGCAGGAATTGTTGTGGGCCCTCGACCAATTGCGGGCGGACAACTCGCAGCGGGAGTATTACATTACAGACTGCCCGGCGATCCTGTTGGCCGCGGGCAAGCGGGTGGCGGCTCTCAATGTGTTGAAACGTTGTGAAGCGTTGAGCATTAATAGCCCGGAAGAGTTGGCGTTAGTTGAACAAGAAATGAAAAGCGGTCAGCGATCAGCGGTCAGCGATCAGCCAGAGTAGGACGCCATCGTATTTGTTCAGGCTGACCGCTGAATCCTGACCGCTAACTGCTTCAAACCTATGACCGACCTAAAAATCTTCAGCGGCAAAGCGAACCGCCAGCTCAGTACGCAGATCTGCGAGTACCTGGGCGTGCCGCTGGGCGATATTTCGCTCGGCAACTTTCCGGACGGCGAAACCTCGTGCAAGATCAACGAGGACATCCGCGGCCGTGACGTCTACCTGCTGCAGCCGACTTGCCCGCCGGTGAACGACAATCTGTTTCAACTGCTCGTGATGATCGACAGCTGCAAACGAGCCAGCGCCGAACGGATCACCGCCGTGATCCCCTACTTCGGCTATGCCCGTCAGGATCGCAAGGATGAGGGCCGCGTCCCAATCACGGCAAAACTCGTCGCGAACCTCATCACCCGCGCCGGTGCCGACCGCGTTCTGACGATGGACCTGCACGCCGCCCAGATCCAGGGATTTTTTGACGTCCCCGTGGACCATCTCTACGCGGCCCCC
>DATMEE010000591.1:0-3063 GCA_035557035.1 Phycisphaerae bacterium | reverse complement strand
TCCAAGGAACTCACGCTCATGCCCCGCCCGAAGGAGACGTCGGACAAATACGAGTTGATTTACGATTCGTGCAAGGTGAAGGACTGGAACGTTCGGACGTACGTCACCAAGCCCAAGGGCGAAGGGAAGCACCCGGCCGTGCTGTTCCTGTTCAGCCCGACGCCGCAGCCGATGGAGTTCCCGCCGCAGTTTGGCGATCACCCGTACAAGAAGGTGATCGAGGCGCTCGACGCCGCCGGCATTGCGACACTTCGCGTGGATCGCGTGGGCGTCGGCGACAGCGAGGGCGGCGATCCAATTCAGACGACCTACGAGACCGACGTCGAGACCTATCGCAGCGCCCTGAAGTGCCTGGCGAAGTATGACTTCGTCGATCCGGAACGCGTCTTCATCTTCGGCCAGGGGCTGGGCAGCGCCTTGGTGCCATTGGTGGGGCAGCAGCCCGGCATTCGCGGAATCGTGACCTACGGCAGCACGGTCGTGCGGCCGTTCTCCGAGGGAATGGTGGATCTGTTTCGCCGGATCTGGGACCTTGAGACCGTGGAAGCGCCGGAGATCGAGAAGCGTGCCAAGGCCCTGGCGGAGTTTCTTGCGAAGGCCGGAAAACCGGATTCGAATCCCGGCGAGCTATTGAATGACTACCCGGCGCTGGGGCCGATTCGCGAAAGCCTTGTTCCCCAGAACGGTCGTTCTTTGCTGGGCATGCCGATTCCCTATTTTCAGGCGATCGCGGCCAATGATCTCGCGGCCGAATGGTCGCGCGTCTCGGCGCCGGTGCTGAGCCTGTGGGGCACCAGCGACTATCAGGCCGGGCGGCGCGACGCCGAGCTGATCGCGGCGTCGGCCGGCTCCAAGGTGAAGGGCCGCGGCGAATTCAAGATGGTCGACAGCGTGGATCACGCGATGAACCTGGCCGAGGATCAGGAGGATAGTTACCTGTCGGGTTACGAGGGTGGCGAATACTCAGACGCCGTCGCGAAGGAGCTGATTGCCTTCATCGAGAAGCACGACCGAAAGGCGGCGTAGCGCAAAAAAGGTTTCGCCGCCGCCGGCGCGTCATTCTGAGCGAAGCGAAGAATCTTGCATCCGAAGAGCGCTGAAATGGGGGAGCGTGGGCTCAGCGAGATTCTTCGTCGCTGCTGCTCCTCAGGATGACGCACCCGCCGGCGTGAGATGTCACCAATGCGGCATTCTAACTTCGCAACTCCATTCCGTTGATCGTGAGGAACTCGCGGAAGTGCACGTTGAATGTATGAATCTCCTCGTCGGTCAGCGTCCGCTCATCGCTGCCGATGCGGGCGCGGAAGAGCAGGCTGCGCCGGCCGTCGGGAATCGATCCGCCTTCGTATGAATCGATGAACGTCAGGCGCTTGAGCAGCGGGTGCCGAAAGCTCGACAGCCCTTTCGCGGCGTCGCCGAAGCGCCGCGATGCATCGATCAGCACGCTGAAATCGAGGTCCGGCTGGGGAAATCGCGGGACGGTCGGCAGCTTTTCGAAATGTTCCAGCATGGCGACGCACGGTCGAAGATCGACCTCCGCCAGCGCGAACGCCCATGAGCGCAGCCGCTCGTCCAGCTTCGTCAACAGCTCCGGCGGCAGCAGCGTCGCGCGGCCGATGGATGCTTCACTCAGAAGAACGGCGGCCGTCCGGTCGCCATGCTCCCACGGGGCCGTCTCCTTGGCACTTTCGAATCGCACGGCGGCTTCAAAGGCGTGCGTCGCCCAGCCGGCCAGCGCCAGTTTCAGGCCATCCCAGACCAGCTTGTCCGAACCTTTGCCCTGCCGCCCGATCAAAAGCCCAAGCCGACGGTGCTGCGACGCCTCGACACGATCATGGCCGGGCTCGAACACGCTACCGATCTCAATCAATTGGAAGCTATCGAAATGGTGCCGGTTCTGCTCGGCCATCGCGATGAGCCCGGGGGCGAGCGTCTTTCTCAGGCGCGAGCAATTGTTCGCCGCCGGATTCCTGAGCGTGATGCACTCGCCAGGATCGAAGCCGATGCGCTTGAGCCAGTCGTCGTCGTGCCAGATGTAGTTTTGAACCTCGACGAAATCGGCGCCCAGGCAAAAATTGCTTAGCGTCCGTTCCTCAAGGGCCAGGGGCTTGGCCGGCTCGAGGTGCCTGGCGGTCATGCGCGGCATTGAGGGGATGATGTTGTTGTAGCCGACGAATCGGGCGATTTCCTCGATTAAATCCGCTTCAATGGAAATGTCTTTCGTGGCGCGAAAGCTCGGTGGCGTCACCTCCAGGGTGGCGCTACGGCTAGCCCCGCTGCCCGCCATCTCGCACTTGAATTCCAGTCGCGAAAAAATGTCGATCATCCGCTCGGACGTCACGAGTCTGGCGCCCTCGATGTTTCCGATCACGCGGGCAGCGAACTCGCAATCCAGCCGAATCGGAGCAGGCTGCTTCGGCCGCGGGTAACCATCGCTCAGCGTTCCCGCCAGTTTGAGACTCGGCAGCTCGCGCAACGCGAGCTTGTGAAAGCGGCCCAGCCCCAGAATCGTGTTCGCCGGGTCGAGCGATTTTTCGAACCGGGCGCTGGCCTCGGTGCGATGCCCCATCTCCGTCGCCGCACGGCGAATCGTGGCGGCGTCGAAGTTGGCCGATTCGAGCAGCACCGTCGTGGTCGCTGGGCCGACTTCGGTTTCCGCGCCGCCCATGATGCCGGCGATGCCGACGTTTTTGCGATCGGATTGGATCATCAAGGTTTCGGGCGGCAGCGAGCGTTCGACGCCGTCAAGCGTGCGAAACTTCGTTCCCGGCTTCGCATTCGCGACCTGAATATTGGCGATCTTCGCCCCGTCGAACGCGTGCATCGGCTGGCCCAGCTCGAGCATGACATAGTTGGTGAGATCGACGATGAGGTCGATCGGTCTCATGCCGCACAGGGCGAGCCGCGCCTGCATCCACAGCGGCGACGGCTGTGAGCGAAGTCCCTCGAACGCAAGCGCGCTGAATCGCATGCATCGCGCGGGATCGTCAATCTCGATGGGAAGGGCCGGCAGCGTGTTGCTCAACTCCGATGCCGGGGTAACGTCATACGCCGCAAGCGGCA
>DATMEE010000590.1:0-3917 GCA_035557035.1 Phycisphaerae bacterium | reverse complement strand
AAAACGGGCGGCGAAATGCATCGTCGCCCGCGTCTTTTTCATGCGCTGTTAAGAGCGGTATTCTCGCGTCTATGAGAGCGGATAGCGGCCTTGGCGGCGACCTTGAGATCGGAAAGTCGGCGACGTAAGAGGGCGCAGGTCGAATCCGGTACCCTTTGCCGATGCAATTGCGGCGCGGCAGGATGCGGGCATTCCGGCAAGCCGTGTGGGGGAAGGGGATGTCGGTCGCGCGCACCGAGGCTTCAGTGAGTTATCCGATTGTTCTCGGGGTACTCGCCTTTTTGTTTGGTCTACGTGTGGCTGGGCAAGCGCTGGTCTGCTTTTTGCACGTCGATTTTCTGCCGCCGATGGAGCGATGGCAATCGGGCCTTCTGCCTTATCCGGTTTTGCTCGCCGCGCAGATCGTGTTGATCGTGCTCCTTCTGAAGATCGTGTTGGACGTTTCACGAGGAGCAGGCTTCTTCGTCGACTTGTATCCGCGCACGGGCCGTATCCTTAAAAGGCTCGCCTACATTTATGCGTTAGCGATGGCGGTCCGCTACGCCGTGACGATGTTCCTTCATCCGGAAAACCTTTGGTTCACCGGAACGCTACCGATCTGGTTTCATTTCGTCCTAGCCGCATTTCTGTTCACCCTAGGCAAGTTCAATACCGATCGCAGCGCCTCGGTTCCAGCGAGGCGCGTTACATGACCTTGCTGGAGCCGGGCGTCGCGCTGACCGACCTTGGCATTGCAATTGAATGCGGAGTGCTTGCCGGCATTCTTTTCCGCGCACCGAATACCGACCGGTCGCTCGGTCAGGCTTTCGTGGTGTTCTTTGCGGCGAGCGGCGTTGCCGCTCTGCTCGGCTTTTTTACGCACGGATTTCTTCCGGACGATAGTTCGCTACTTTACCGAATGGTCTGGACGGCGACGATCGCGTCGATCGGCGTTGCCGGCTTTGCGAGCTGGATCATCGGCGCGCGGCTGATAGCATCGCGGCGGGTTGAGCGGATCGCCATTCCGCTGGCGGGCGTCATGTTTGCATTCTATCTCGTCGTGATACTCTTTCTGAGTCAATCCTATGTCGTGGTGATCGTCTATTATCTTCCCGCTGCAGCCTTTCTGCTTGCCGCTTTTTCGATTGCTTATCGGCAGCGCGGTGACAACGCGCTGCTAGCGGGGGTGGCTGGGGTGCTCCTGACTTTCGTGGCGGCCGGGGTGCAGCAGGCTGAACTCGGATTGGACTTCCTCCTTCTGAATCACAACACCGCCTATCACATCGTTCAGGCGGCCGCCTTCCTCCTGATTTTTTGGGCGGCGCGAGGAGTTTTACGCCCGAAGGTGTGGGCGTGAGGGGCGCAAGCATGCGAACTCGGCGGGAAGTTCTTCAGTTGGCGGCGCAAGTTGGCAGTGGCCTCGCGCTCTTGCCGCTCGTCCCGGGACGCGCAGAAGCAGCGACTTTTGTTAACGACATTCATTCTCAGCTCAACCGTACCCTTGTCGAGCGCGTTGTACGCGTGGATTCGGAAGCGGCTGTCCGGAGCGCGATCGGACAAGCACGCAAGGAGGGGCGGGGGATCAGCATCGCCGGCGGACGCCATGCGATGGGCGGGCAGCAGTTCGCGCGCAACTCGGTGCTACTCGACACGCGCGCCATGCAGAAGATCGTCAGCCTTGATCGCGCGAAGGGCATCGTCGAAGTCGAGGCGGGCATCCAGTGGCCGCAGCTCATCCAGGGCCTGATCGATATGCAGGCGGGCGATGCGAAACCGTGGGGCATCGTGCAGAAACAGACCGGCGCCGACCGCCTGACCGTCGGCGGCGCGCTCGGGGCGAACATCCACGGTCGTGGTCTTACGCTCAAGCCGATCGTCGAACAGGTGGAGTCTTTCTCGCTGATGGACAGTGCGGGGCGCACCCTCGAATGTAGCCGCACCGAGAACAGCGAGCTGTACCGCCTCGTCATCGGTGGCTATGGATTGTTCGGCGTAGTGACGCGCGTGCGGCTGCGGCTGATGCCGCGCACAAAGCTCGAACGAAATGTGCAGATCATAAATGCCGATGAGCTGATGTCAGCCTTCGAGGCTCGGATCAAGGAAGGCTATCTCTACGGCGACTGCCAGTTCTCGACCGATACACAGTCCGAGACTTTCCTGCGCACCGGCGTTTTCTCCTGCTACCGACCGCTGCCAGCCGATGCAGAGATGCCGTCAAGCGAGAAGGAACTCGGGGAGGGCAACTGGCGCGATCTCTATCTCCTTTCGCACGCGGACACGAAGCGTGCCTATGACGCGTACACCTCGTACTATCTCTCCACTTCAGGCCAGCGCTACTGGTCGGATACCAACCAGCTCAGCGTCTATATCGACGACTATCATGAGGAACTCGATCGCCAGCTCGGCGCGAAACACAAGGGCAGTGAGATGATCACCGAGCTCTATGTGCCGCGGCCGGCCCTGCCGGCGTTCCTCGACAGTGTGCGGGCGGATTTCCGGCAGCATGGCGTGCAGGTGATCTACGGCACGATCCGCCTGATCGAACGCGATAACGAGAGTTTCCTTGCCTGGGCGCGTGAGCCGTGGGTTTGCACGGTGATGAACTTGCATGTCGAGCACAGCCGCGAGGGTTTGCGCAAAGCCGAGCGGGATTTCCGGCGGCTGATCGACCGTGCAATCGAGCAGGGCGGGAGTTACTTCCTCACCTATCACCGCTGGGCAACGCGGCATCAGGTGGAGAAGTGCTATCCGCAAATGGCCAAGTTCTTGAAGCTCAAGCGGAAATACGACCCGAGCGAGGTGTTTCAGAGCGACTGGTATCGCCACTGCAAGCGCATGTTTGCGGGCCGAGGTTGAGTTCGCGCGCCGCCGGTAACGTCGGATGCGCTAGGACCGATCCTCTCGCGTCCACGGAAATAACACGGACGGAAAATCTGCCGCATAGCGCTTTCTTTTTGCCGGCGCCCAATAGCCGGCTCGCGGTGTCGCGCCCGGTTCGACGACCTTGCGATACAGATGCCAGGTCGCGTGCCCGAGAACCGGGAATGCAATCGCGAGGCCCATCAGAAACGGAAGCGAGCCGAGCGCCAGCAAAGCCGCGACGATCAGTCCCCACATCGCCATCGGAATGGGGTTGGCCGCCACCGCGCGCACGGACGTGGTCACTGCGGCGGCGAATCCAACGTCGCGATCAAGCAGCAGCGGAAAGGACACGACGCTGATCGTGAAGGCGACCAACGCAAACAAGAAGCCGACCGTGTTGCCGACCAGGATCAGCGTCCAACCCTGTCGGGTGGTCAACACGTCCTCGATGAATCCCCCGAGCGACACCGGACGAGCACCGCCGAAAGTTGCGGCGTAAATCAGCTCCGCGACGAGCAGCCAGGTAAGAAAAATCGCCATCAGCAGTGAGCCGAGTGTGACAATTGCCGGAATCGATTGGGAGCGAAGCACGCCAAAGGCGTCCTTCCAGGACGTGCTGAGGCCGAGCTCGCGTCGCCTGCTCAGCTCATAAAGCCCGATTGCAGCGAGCGGGCCGATCAGGGCAAAGCCGGCGATCAGCGGAAACAGGATCGGCAGCAGGTCGTAACCGAACGCCAGTCGCGCGAAGAGCAATCCGATCACGGGATAGATCAAGCTGAGGAAGACGACGTGGCTCGGCATGGCCCGAAAATCATCAAGCCCCTTGGCAAGGACGTCGTAGAGGTCAGCGGGCCGTATCGTGCGAACTTCAGGAAGTGCAGCCGTCGGGGCGGCTTGGGCGATCGCGGAATTTCGAGCCATCGGTCATGCCTCCAGCGTGCGGGCAAAACGGCCGCGGCCAAAGGCAGGCACGTGCCGGCCAGCGGAACAGCCGCGGCCCCCCAGTGCGATCGCAAGTTTACGCCTTGAAACCGCTTTGAGAAGCGTTTCATTCGCCGATGGAACCGCCGCAAGTG
>DATMEE010000589.1:0-4791 GCA_035557035.1 Phycisphaerae bacterium | reverse complement strand
GACGAGCTTCAGCATATAAGCGGCTGCTCTCGGCCGCGTCCGACCGTCAATCAGCGAGCGAGAAGGCTCGCCAGAATCTGAGCCAGCCCCCCTTGCTGGTACGGCTTCCTCAATATGGGCCGGTCGCGATACTCGTCCTTCATGCCCGCATCGCTATACCCGGTCGAGAAAGCGAAAGGCACGCCGCGCGCGGCGAGCGCGTCGGCCACAGGGTAGCTTTCGTGGCCATTGAGGTTCACGTCCACCACGGCGGCGTCGAAGACTTGCGCCTCGATCAGCTGAAGGGCCTGGTCCACCGTGGCGGCGGCGGCCACGGATTCGCAGCCAAGATCGGCCAGCAGATACTCGACGTTCATGAGGACAAGCATTTCATCCTCGACGACGAGGATGCGGCGGCCGGCGAGCAGCTCATTTGACACGGGCGCCTCGCGGCAGGGGAATGTCGATCGTGCAGACCACGCCATCCGGCCGGTAGTCCAGGCTCACGCTGCCTTCCAGCTCGTGCGCCAGTCCGCGCTCGAGGACCCATGAGCCGAAACCCTTCCGGGACGGCGGCGTGACGGGTGGGCCGTCCTTTTCCCGCCAGCAAAGGATCAGCCGCTTTCCGCCCGGCGCCGGCTCGACGCTCCAGTCGATCAGGATCGATCCCGCCTCGTTGGAGAACGCGCCGTATTTGACGGCATTCGTCGCCAGTTCGTGAAACGCGATGGCGAGCGTCAATGTCGCTTTGGGCGGGAGCAGCACATTCTCGCCGGTGATTGCGAAGCGCTCGGCCCTGCCGCCGGCGACCCCGAACGGTTCGAGCGCGTTTTCGACCAGATCGCGCAGCCCCGCGCCTTCCCAATGATCGCTGGTCAGAAGGTCGTGCGACCGGGCGAGCGCAAGCAGGCGGGACTCGATCGATTCGCGGATGATTACGGGACTGGCGGGCGTCCGTAACGCCTGAACCACAATCGACTGGACCGTCGAGAGGGTGTTTTTCACGCGGTGGTTGAGCTCGTCGATGAGCATCTTGCAGTGCGCCTGATCCTGCCTGTGCTTGGTCAGGTCCACGAACGAGACGAAGTGCTGGACGATGACGCCTTTCTCATCCCGAACCGGGCTGACGAAGAGCGAAGCCCAGAATTCGCTGCCGTCCTTGCGCCGATAGTGGATTTCCGGATCGATGTCGGGCGTGTCCGCGAAAGCGGCTTCGACCAGCGCCATCGTTTCGGGGTCGATGCCGCCCGCGATCAGCGTGTTGAAGCATTTGGCGAGCACCTCTTCCCGCTCGTAGCCGGTCAGCGAAAGAAAGGCGTCATTGGCGAAAATGATCGGATTTTCGGGTTCCGTCGCGTCGGTAAACACCATCGGCATGCGCGTCGTTTCCGCCGCGACGACGAACGGGCCGAGGTCTTCCCGGAAGCCCTCGACCTCGGCTTCGGCTTCCTTCTGCTCTTCGGATTTTGTCGTTACGTCGGCCATGGGCGCGGGGATCCGATCGATTGGCCCGCCCCGCCATGTGATGCGCATTAGGCGAGTTGGGCCGTTGTGGCCAGTGGGCACGGCATGCCGCCATGGGCAGCGCCTATCGAGCCCAATCCCGGGCCCCGGGGTCGGATGGGGAGAACGGAAGGTTCAGCCGCCGACGAGCCTGACGCGCATCGTGGCGGTCTTTTCCTCGAGGGAAAGGTGCAGCATCGAGCGCGTCATATCGGCGCCCAGGCTTTCGTGATTGTCGGCCGTGAAGCCCGCGCGCAGGCACTTGCCCAGGCGGCCCAGTGTTTCAGGCTGTTCGATCGGTCGCGGCACGTCTTGCCCCCTCGTTCATTTCACCCACCCTGCCCGATCGGCGGTGGCGGCGACCTGAATCGGCTCGACAGCCTAGGTTCACGGGGGGCATGGCGGCCTGTTCATCCTCCCCATCGAGGCGAGGGGATGCTACTGCGCCTCCCATGAAGATCGTCAGCTACAATTTGAACGGCGTCCGCGCGCGGCTGCCGCGCCTCCTCGAATATCTGGACGAGCAGAAGCCCGACGCGCTCTGCCTGCAGGAGATCAAGTGCGACGACGATGCCTTCCCGATCGAGGAGATCCGCGCCGCGGGCTATGACGGCGTCTGGCACGGGCAGAAGGGGTTCAACGGCGTCGCCATTCTCGCGCCCGCGGCACGCCCGGTCGCGCTCCGCCGCCAGGGCCTGCCCGGCGACCCCGACGACAGCCACAGCCGCTATATCGAGGCCGATGTCGGCGGAATCGTCATCGCCTCGATCTATCTTCCCAACGGCAATCCGGTCGGCGCCGAGAAATTCGCCTACAAGCTTGCCTGGATGGAGCGGCTGCGTGTCCACGCCGCCGCGCTGCTCGCTGAGGAGCGGCCGACGGTGCTGGCGGGCGACTGGAACGTGATCCCGACCGACGATCCCGACGACGTCTTTTCGGCCAAAGCGATGGCGTCCGACGCGCTGATGCAGCCCGAAAGCCGCGCCGGGCTGCGCCGCATCCTCGCCCTTGGCTATACCGACGCGATCCGCGCCCGCTATCCCGAAGGGGCACTCTATACCTTCTGGGATTACACCGCCGGCTGCTGGCAGCGCGACGCCGGCTTCCGCATCGATCACCTGCTCTTGAGCCCCCAGGCCGCCGATCGCCTGCGCGACGCCGGCGTCGACAAGGACTATCGCGGGCGAGAGAAAGCCAGCGACCACGCGCCGGCGTGGGTAGAGCTCGAGGGCTGACCGGCGAGGATGTTCCACCAGAACATCGGCACGTCGGCGCCGACAGTGTGGACGTAGCGGCGGGTCATCGCGCCCGACACATATTCCGCGACCAGAGCGTCGCCATCGTAGAGGAACCGCGTCGTCGGACCGCCGCTGCTCGATACCTGGAACAGCCGCCCGAGCGGGTCGTAGACGAGCACGACCCCGCCGTTGGTGCGGCCCACGAGCCGGTTCCCGCCGTGGCGAGCGCGGTGCGGTTGCCGGCGGGAAAACGTCGCGGCTGCTCAGGCGTGTGCGAAGTGAGGAAGGCGGTTGCCCCTTATTTCGTGCATTTAGTAAACTGGCACCGTAATCAAGATAACGCGCAACTCATTGGCCGTCCCGAACATACACGAAGAAACGACCGCACAGTCCATAACCAATCCGGCGCCCGTTGATCTCGAGGACCGTCTCCTCGCCTCCCGTCGTAGATGGCTCCCAATAAACAGTACCAGTAACTGTCATTTCGGTCGGTCCTCTCCGCCTCAACTCCTCCAATCGTTGCGGGGCCAGAGAGACATTGACACAGCGGCCATTGCCAAGACTGAGCTGTGCGGTTGGCGCGTGCTCCGCCAACCGCACAGTGGCGATACCGTGTACGACGCACACTCTCGAAGCCGCACATCCCTCATAGGTCATTGCTCTCGGCGCAGCTCTCGCGGCAGGGCGATCGGGGTCGGTGCCGAGAAGCGGGGCATTCCTCATCGTCCCCTCGGAGCGCGTTCCGTCGATTCCGCCGCTGGCCATATTCTGTTCCGCCGTCACCGTCCCATCGGGCCGCAGACTGGTGACGTACAACGCAACCTCTCCACAGCGCGTGCCTGACCAAGCTCTGCCATTGATCTCGCCGATTTGGCCTGGAATCGCCTGGTTCAAGTCGGCCAGGAATATGATCCGTCCACGGGCCAAAACCCGAGTCCCGTTGAGCCGCTTCGCTCGTTGCTGGTCTGCACCGGTCAGAATTAACGCAATGCACTCAGCCCTGTCTTCCGATGCATTGGGGGCGACCAGGGAATAGAAGTTAACCCCGGACGTGTCCATTTTGCCAACGACGGCGGCGCCGGAGGTATCCGTCACGTCTCCGCGCACAACTGCGGCAAAAGGAAGGATTCTGTGCTGCTGCATGCATGAGGCAAGACAAAGCAACGGTAGGACCATTAGCGGTTTGAGCATGTCCCGCCCCCCGATCTTGTGCCACGTCCACCGCCACTATTCATGCGCCCGAGCGTTGTCCGTATGTCACTCGTGCTGGGCTGGGGCCCCCCGAGGCCCTGATAGGTGAATCCGGAGCCGGCCCGAAACTCCACCTTTCCCGCACCAAAGCTGTTACCTCGCCCCCAACCCATATACTGCACTACACCTCGTGCAGCCACCGATTGACCATCATCCGGCCCAGGCCCAGGATCGCGATTTCCACGATGTAAATGTCCTCCGGCGCTGGCCCCTGAATAACTTGATCCGGCGATCGTTGTCTGGGTGACTTCATAGGTGTCGCTGCCGAGCGTACAGTTCAGCTCTTGAATGGTATAATCCGTTCCGCGAGTCAGCCTCCTCACACTCTGCCCGACAACAACGATGGGTAGCTCGTCGTTCGCAGGAACACCAGCGTCGTCCGTTTGCTCGCTCCTCTCACGCAGACCTCTCACGACAATCTCATCGGTCGCGGGCGCAGTCTCTGTCGTGGGTAGATTAGGAGCATTTCCAGCTGTCCCGGGATCGTTAGTGCACTCGGGCGTGGTCGCGGGATCGCACATCCCGGTCGGATCCGTTCGATTGACCGGATCGTTTCCGACATAAGCGTAAAGATTGAGTTGATCCTGGTAGCCGATTGGATCCGTTTGCATGAACCGCCCCAGCGTCGGCGAGTAGATTCTCGACTTGTAATAGTACATGCCGAGTTCGGGAAGCCAAATCTGGCCGGTGTACTGGAACCTTCCCACGTTGCCCGCCCCCGGGATTCCGTATTCGTCGTAGGTGTTGATCGTGCCGGCGCCGACGGCATCGGAGACGGCGATGATCGAGCCCTGGTGGTCGGCGTGGAGGTAGGAGGGCT
>DATMEE010000588.1:0-6010 GCA_035557035.1 Phycisphaerae bacterium | reverse complement strand
TGCCCGGCTTGATCCCGTTCAGGCATCGCGTCTGCGCCGCCAGCACCAGATCATAGACCTCGCGCTGCCGTGCGTCCGTCTTTCCCATAACGGCCATGCGCGTCATGTCCCCGCAATAGCCCTGATAAATTCCGCCGAAATCGAGCAGCACCATCTGCCCCTTTTGCAGTTTGCGATTCGGGTCCGGCGTATAGTGCGGCCGGGCGCTGGTCTCCGCGAAGGCGACGATCGGTTTGAAGCTGCTGCCCTCGCCGTGCCTCCGTAGAAAGGTATCGATTTCAAACGCAACATCGTGCTCCGAAATTCCCACGCGAAGCTGCTTTGCGATGAAATCAAAGCACGCTCCGGTGATCTCCTGCGCCTTGCGGATGCAATCGACTTCTTCCTTCGACTTGAACAACCGCAGGCCCGAAACGATTTCCTGCGCAGGCCGGCACTCCATTTCTTTGAGATTCTCGAAAAAGCCGACCGCATCGGCGTGCAGCATCGCGTCGGCCTCGAAGCCGATGACGTTGCGGCCGTCGCCGATGATCGCACGCAGGCCGTCGGTCAGCACTTTGGCAGTGGTGGGAGAATCGATGCGCTGTGCGATCACCCCGGGCAGCTCGGACGCCCCGGCGATATAGCGTCCATCGCAAAGCAGATGGATCTTGCCCTCGAAGGCGACCGCGAAGCCCTCGGGGTCGCCAAAGAGCTGCACCTCGCCCGGCATGGTGGCGTGGAAGCCGGTGAGATATTGAACATTTTTGGGATTGCTGATGAACAGCGCATCGACGCCCGCGTGCTTCATTTCGTCTGTAAGTCGGCTGACGCGTTGCGCGTTCATGGCGGCTCCAATCAAGCTGCTTTCCTCGCCGCGCATTGTGGCTCTGGTCTTGAAAGGACGCAACCGCCGATAAGCAGGCGCCTGCTTGCCTCGCGCCCAAACGTATCTTACTTCATTAAGTCGATGCCCACGGCTTCCGAAGCCTGGACCGGGCAGACCGCCACGCGGTCCGCGCACCTCCTTTTCATACATCCGAGGAGAAGTCGATGAGTTCCAACGTCGAACGAACCGCGCCCTCGCCGCGCGAGCAACTCGAAAACCTGATGAACGAGGCCTTCGGCGAGCGCACGCCGCGCAAGCTCTTCCGATTCTGCGCCGCCGAATTTGACCTCAACGGCGGCGGATCAAATCCGCAATTCTTCGAGGAGTTTTTCTACCTCAGCGACGAGGAAGCGGTCGAAGTCTGCCGCGGACTGGTGTCAAGCCTGAAGCCGTACGCCAGTCGCCGCGCTGACAAAGAAGGTCGCCCCAAGAACAGCGCTCTCCCGAAGCCCGCGAATCAAAACGGGAATCCGAACCAGACGCGCGGCAACAAACGCGAGCAGCCATCCGAGGAGAAAGAGCTGGCGCTCGCATAACCGCCGCGCTGATTTCCAAACCTCGAACCAAACATCCCGAGCCATCCGACACAGCGCCTGCCATCTTCCCCCGGCAGGCGCTGTGTCTACTTTCATGCCTGCAAAACCGCACGGAATGGCAGCAAATCGCGGTGAACCCCTTGGGCTTCGCGTGTAGAATGCTCCGCTTCCGGTTTTCGGAGGTCGCGTGGCGGTTCTCGAAGTCAGAAATCTCAGGAAGTCCTACGACCGGGTTCCCGCCGTCGACGGGATCAGCTTTTCGATCGAAGAAGGCGAAGTCTTCGGCCTGCTCGGGCCCAACGGCGCGGGCAAATCCACGACCATCGACATCATCGCGACCATCCTGAAGCAGGATACCGGCGAGTCCATTATTCGCGGATCGCTTTCTTCCCGCAGCAAGCCCTACAAATATCGAATCGGTTACGTCCCCCAGGAGCTCTCCCTCAACGACCGACTCACCGCGGCGGAGAATCTGACCTTCGTCGGAAAACTCTATGATCTATCCCGTGATGAATTGAAGCGGCGCGTGCCCGAGACCATCGACGCCGTGGGGCTTTCCGATCGAGCCCACGACAAGGTGGGCACTTTTTCCGGCGGGATGAAGCGCCGGCTCAACATCGGGTGCGCGATCGTGCATCATCCCGACGTCGTTCTGATGGACGAGCCGACCGCGGGGGTCGATCCTCACGCACGCGCTTATATTTTTGAAATCGTCGAGCGGCTCTCCGCTCAGAGAAAGGCGATTCTTTATACCACGCATTACATGGAGGAAGCCCAGCGCCTCTGCTCGCGAACCGCCATCATCGACCGCGGAAACATCGTGGCCGTCGGCACGTTGAACGAGCTGATCGAATTGGTTCGCGCCAAGCGTGAGGTGATTCTCGAAGCCGACCACCTCGCGCCCGAAGCGATCGGCCGCCTCGCCGCCGGACTGGGGAACGTGCCCTTTCGCATCGAAAGCGACCGCGCCCGGCTGACCCTTCAAAACGGCGGCCACGGCATCGTCGATGTCATCACGAAGGCGCACGAACTCGGCATCCCCATCCGCGGCGCGAGCATCACCGAGCCGAACCTCGAAACCGTCTTTCTCGAACTCACCGGCCACGCCCTGCGCGACTGAAACATGCGAACGCTGCGAATTATCCTGCTCCTGGCCGGCACGCAATTGCGGATCATTTTGCGCAACCGCGCCACGGCCGTATTTCTGATCATTCCCGGCATCATTCTCTACAGCATCTTCACGTCGATCTTCGCGGGATCGGCGGGAAGGCCGTTTCGCGTCGCGGTCGTCGATCAGGACAATACACCGGCGTCAAAAAAACTGATTGAGATGCTTCGCGCCAACAAGGTGAAGGTGGTGCTGCACGAAAAGGAGGACCCGAAACGGCCGCTGCTGACCGAGGAATCCGCCCGCGCCTCGATCCTTCACGAGGGCCTGTTTCGGGTCGTGCTGGTCATTCCCAAGGGTTACGCCGAGTCGCCGAACATGCTCTCTCCCAACCCGCATCAGGGCATCGATTTGATCTATGACGAATCGCAAACCTGGGAAGCCGAAATCGTGACGGGCATGGTGCAGATGGCCGCGGGGCGCGCGCTGTTTGAGCAGATGGGTGGCATGTTGGGGTCGGGTCCCGCCCGTCGCAGCGATCAAACGACGCAGCGCGGCACGGAGCAAACCGATCCTGAGAAAGGTCCTGCGCAGCGGCTCATTCAAGTCCACTCCGCCGGCGTCATCAAGTCCGGCATGCCCAACGCCGCCAAGAATATCTTTCTCGCGGCGATCGTCCCGATGTTCATCATGTTTGGCGCGGCCGGCGCTGCGCGGAGCATGTTGGAGGCGATCCGCCGCGGAGAGATTCGGCGGCTGCTGGCCGCTCCCATCGGCGCGTTTCACATCGTGACGGGGCAGCTCGTGGCCTGTGTGACGCTGGCGCTGATTCAGTGCTACGCGATGTACCTTTACGCGTGGCTGGTGTTTGACGTGGGCATCTGGCACATCACCGGCGGCCTGTTTGTGCTGACGTTGGCCACGTGCCTCGCCGCCACGGCACTCGGCATGTTGATGGCATCGCTCTGCCGCACGGCCGAGCAACTCGACTCGCTGGGGCCGGTGGTGATCCTGGCGATGAGCGCCCTGGGCGGCAGCATGGTGCCGCGCTTTGTCATGCCGGTGTTCATGCAGAAGCTGGGGCTGTTCACCATCAACGGCTGGGCCTATGACGGATTCATGGCATTGATCCGCCGCGAGGGGTTCTGGGGCATCTTCATGCCGCTGCTCGTGCTGACGACGACCGCCGGCGTCCTGATCGCGATTTCGTCAGCCATCTTCGCCCGCCGGCTGGCGAGCAAGCCGGCAAGCGGGTAAGACAAGCAGAAATGCGTTGCATTGTCCAAATTTGCGGAGCATCACGAATCCAACGGACATGACGCAGTGAGGCCCCAGTCTGGACTTATCCCCCCAGAGGAAGAAAATAGAAAAAGGTTGCAAGTTCTTGAGGTTTGGTGTATGTTAGGTTGCAGGTGATCGTAATGCCTCGGACGGCGCCGCTGGAATATCCGAAGGTTCTCCGCGATCCGGTGCACAATCTGATCTCACTCGAAGGCGAAGAGGGTGCGATCCTGGTCAGCCTGATCGACACGCCGGAATTTCAGCGGCTCCGGCGGGTCCGGCAGCTTGGCTTGGCGTTCCTGACCTACCCTGGAGCTGAGCACAGCCGATGGGTTCACAGCGTCGGCGTCTGCCATATCGCACGGCAGATGCTCGACGTGTTACGTAAACGCTACGGCGAGAGCAGCGACGAATACCGAGAGCTAGAGCAACACCGTCGGGAGATTTTGGTGGCGGCGCTTCTTCACGACGTGGGGCATGGTCCGTTCTCGCACCTCTTCGAGCGGGCTATCAAGTACCCGACGGAGGCGCCGACCGGATATCCGAGGGACCATGAAGGGTGGTCGCGCCGAATCATTGAGGAGCGGTTCGGCGATCATCTTCGGGGGAACGGCGTAAACGTCGAGGTCGTTCTTGGACTCATCGACAAGAAAAATCGGCAACATCTGCTTGCCAAGGACTTCATTAGTAGCCAACTTGACGCCGACCGCATGGATTACCTGCTTCGCGACAGCGCGGCGGCCGGTCCGAAATACGGCGAGTTTGATCTCGCTTGGCTTCTCCACTCGCTTCGAATCGGCCGAGTGCCGGTCATGGGAAGGACTGATGAAGTTTCGCGGCTCTGTTTCGACAGTCGTAAAGCGATTCACGTTGTCGAGGAGTACATCCAAGCGCGAGAGTTCATGTATGTGCAGGTCTATATCCACAAGACGACTCGGGCATACGAAGCGATGCTCTTGAGCATATTGTCGCTCGCTCGTCACATCTGCAAAGGTGAGCCTGCTCAAGTGCCAACACCATGTCCGAGTGCCTTAGCGAAGATTCTGGCCGATCAACCGGTTTCGATAATAGAATATCTCTCACTGGACGATTTTCGATTGTTGGGAACGCTCATCGACTGGTCGCAGTTCGCGGATAATGATGATCCGTTGCGTGCCGCCCTGAAGCAGAAGTGTGATCGACTCGTTAATCGCCGACAGCCATATAAGGCCATCGCTCTGGATAGCCGTGAAAAGCAGGATAAGGCGCTACGCCTAGTGACGAGCCTTGAGGGCACTGCACTGGCGTTCTCATGCCATCGGGACGACTTTGTCGACCGCGCTTATCGAAACATTCACTACCGGAAGGGAAAGGAGTCGGAAGAGCAGGCTGATTGGATGATTCACTTCGTGGAGCCGGGAGGCCGAACTTGGGCGGCTGAACAAGAATCAAGCGTCATTCGAGCCATATCCGAGATCGAGACGACGATATACCGTCTCTACTACGACGAGAATGATCCGCTGATGGTTGCGAAATTAGTTGAGGATGGTTGGTTGCCGGCTTAGCCGGACGACAGGGAGGAGGTCAGCGTATGAGGGACTTGGATGAAATGAAACTTGCGAGGGTTATCGACGCGGCAGGGGGTATCGACGGGCGCGTGAAGATGCAGAAAATTGTGTATTTGCTCAAGGCGATGGGTTTTGACCTGCCTTTTGACGATTTTGCCATTCGTCAGCAAGGGCCCTACTCTAGGGCAGTCGCTTGCTCAGCGGATCTGTTGACAGGCGGTGGCTTTCTGGTCGAATCCACTCGGGAACTCGGAGAGTGCAACGCAAGCGGTGAACCGATCGTGCAGTATTCTTACGAGGTACGTGAGAATTTCTCGCCCTTTCTGCGTGAGAATTTTGACATTGCCACTCCAGCAGGATCGCCAGCGTTGGAAACCATTGCTAGAGAGTTAAAGTCGAAGGATCGAAAGACGCTGGAGGTTGCCGCGACCAAAGTCTACCTTCAACACGAAGAGAAGCTGTCAGGCTCGAGACTTGATGCTGAACTCGAGAAGCTCAAAGGGCACCTCCGAGATGCGTTCGAAACCGCCGACGCACTCTTGGATGATCTGAAGAAACGCAGGCTTCTGTGATGCTATCAGGTTAATTCCCGTACGTCGTTGATAGGGTACAGGTTGGTAGGAGGCGATTCAGCACTTTGGAGAAGGTGATCGTCGCTATTGAACAAAGT
>DATMEE010000587.1:0-6305 GCA_035557035.1 Phycisphaerae bacterium | reverse complement strand
TGTTCGGCGGCGGCATGGCCGGGCAGACGGCGTTCCGATACTTCGTGCAGGCGCTGCGGCAGAACAACCTGCTGCGCGTCCTCGCCGAGCCGAATCTCGTCGCCATGAGCGGACAGGAAGCCAGCTTCCTCGCCGGCGGTGAGTTCCCGGTCCCCGTTCCGCAGAGCGGCGCGGGTGGCGGAACGACGATCACCATCGATTACCGCGAGTTCGGCGTCCGCCTGAAGTTCGTCCCGATCGTGCTCGGCGACGGCCGGATCCGCGTGAAGATGAGCCCCGAGGTCAGCGATCTGGACTTCTCCAGCCCGCTGCAAATTTCCGGCTCGCGCATCCCGATCGTCAACAAGCGCACGGTCACCACGACCATCGAGATGGCTGACGGGCAGACCTTCGCCATCGCCGGGTTGCTGGACAACAACATCAACGCGAGCAAGGACGTCACGCCGCTGCTGGGCGATTTGCCGATCGTCGGCACGCTCTTCCGCTCGGTGCGCTATCAGCGCAAGGATACCGAACTGGTGGTGCTGGTGACGCCGCAGCTTGTCGAAGCGCTCGAGCCGGACCAGCTTCCGCCAGTTCCGGGTCAGATGATGGAACACCCGGACGACTGGGAGTTGTATGGGCTTGGCAAGATGGAAGGCAAATCCAAGTCGTCGAGTCGCGACGATGAGGGAGACGACGAGTGCGACGACGACTGTGACGACAAGTGCGACAGACATCAGGGATCATCGAAAAGTGGAACGTTCGTAAGACGCAAGGACGGCGGACCGACTCACGCGGCCATTCAGGGCAATTACGGCGTCGAAGACCGAGAGCCCGGCGCGTTGCAGGACTAAACGGACGGCTCGGACAGGCCGATCAGGATATCAGAAGTCAGCTCTTAATTGAGAACGAACACAGCGGTGCACGTCATGAATGACAAGAATTTTTCGCCGATGATGAACGACCCCAAGGCCGGAAACGCCCCGATGGGGACGATGATGGGACTCGATGCGCCGACGCCGGAGGACATGGGCGACGAGCATGACGACGTCGCCGGCTCGGCGACGGCAACGAAGGCGCCCTTCGCGATCGAGAGCATCATCAAGGACTATCGCATCATCCGCACGGTGAGCGAGACGACGACGAGCATCGTCTATAAGGCGGAGGACCTCCGCAGCAAGCGCCGCGTCGCAATCAAGGTGATCTACAACCGCGGTGTGCCGGACTTTGAGCGGATCAACCGGGCGCGGGCGGAGATCGAGCGGCTGGTTCATCTTTCGCACCCCGGCATCGCGACGGTGTTCGACGCCGGACTGACGGAGGAAGGGCACTGCTATTTCGTCAGCGAATTCATCAAGGGCGTGACGCTCAGCGAATACGTCACGATTCACAAGCTGTCGCTGGAAGACCGCCTGTCGATCTTCTCACGGCTGTGCGAGGCGGTGCAATACACCCATCAGAAATGTCTGCTGCACCGCGATTTGCGGCCGAGCAATATCGTGATCGACGGGCGCTCGCATCCGCGCATCGTGGGCCTGGGCGTGGCGGGCGTGACGGACGTTGACGTCGGCCCGGCGAAGGAAGGCAGCGGCAAGCGCGAGCTGCGCGAGTTCGTCGCCTACAAGAGTCCGGAGCAGGTGTCAGGCCGGCTTTACGACATCGACGTGCGGAGCGACGTGTATTCACTCGGCGTAATCCTTTATGAATTGCTGACGGATCGGCTGCCGTACAACGGAAATTCCGAAAACGCGAAGGAGGTCGTGCAGGCCGTCACGAATGAAATGCCGGCCAAGCCGAGCGGCGTCAAGGGCTCCCTCTCGGGTGATCTTGAAGCGATCATGCTCAAGTCGCTGGAGAAACAGCCTTCGGATCGGTATCAGACCGTGCTGGCGCTCTCTCAGGACATGGAGAACTATTTTGCGCAGCGGCCGGTCGGCGCGCGGCCGGCGGGGGCGATGTATGAATTCCGCAAGCTGGCGACGCGCTATAAGTCGCGGTCGATTTCGGTGGCGATCATGACGCTGGCGGTGCTGGCTTTTGGTACGCACATCCATATGACCACGCGGGACGCGGGCAAGCGGATGGTCGCCGAGGTCGAGCACCGGGTGGCCAACGAAGTGGCGCAGGCGAAGACGGCGCAAGGCATCGCCATCGAAGAGATGAAAGCGGCGAGAGCGGCGCTGGAAACCGAAAAGCGCGGACAGAAGAGCGTAGACTCGCGGTTGCTTGAGGCGGAGAAGTCGCTGGCGAACGTCGAGTCGATGCGCTCCGAGTTGACGGCGCTGGTGAAGCAGGCCGAAGCGCGCGGCAAGGCCTGGGAAAGCCTCGCCCAGTTTTGGAAGGACAGCATCTCGGGACGCTCGCGATCGACTGCCGAGTCGGCGGCGCTCGGCGATATGCTGGTTCATGCGCTGGGACGGGCGTCGCGGACATTCAAGGATATGCCGCTGGAACGCGCATCGATTCTGAACGAGATCGGCGTCAAGCTCATGGAAGTCGGCCAGGCGAAGCGGGCGATCGCCCCGCTGGAAGACGCCCTGGAATTGCGCACCGAGAAATTGGGCGCGACCGACGAGCACAGCATCGATTGCCTGAACAATCTCGCGTCCGCATTTTTCGCGATGGGCGAACCGGCCAAGGCCGAGCCGCATTGCCGTGAGCTGGTTGCCGCGACGACGAAGACCTTCGGCGAAGACCATCAGCGAACACTGACGGCGATCAATAATCTGGCGATGACCGTGTATGCCCAGAAGAAACTTCCCGAGGCGGAAGAACTGCTCATCAAGGCCCTGACCGGCCGAACAGAAGTGCTGGGGGCCGATGACCGGCGCACCGGCACGACGGCCCAGAACCTCGGCATGGTTCAGTACGAGGCCGGAAAGTTCCAGCCGGCGTTCGATCATTTTGAAGTCGCGCTCAAGGCTTTCAAGAAGAAGATGCCGGCGGGTCACTGGCTCGTCGGCGACACGACCAGTCGCATGGGCGGATGCCTGGTGGCGCTGGGTCGATTTGAACTGGCCGAGCCGCTGCTGATTTCGGCTCATGAGAGTCTCAAAAAGTCGCTGGGCGCGACGCACCCGGATACGCGGGCGAGCTTCGAACGATTGATCGCCTGCTATCGCGGTTGGGGACGGAATGACATGGTCGAGAAGCTCATGGGCGGGCCGCAATCAGCGGTGGCGGCGCCGGTGGCGAAGCAGAAGTAATAATGCTTTTTAGGCATGTGCGCTGGCTACCTCCACCATTCAGAGGACGCTTCCGTTTAGCCCAGACCTGAAAGGTCGCAGGAACGCAACGTTCGATTCGAGGCCAGTGGCGTGGTTGAGCAAGTTTTCTGCCCTCAACCGGGGCCCTTTGTGGGCCGCGGCTAAACGAGCGGCCGGGCCTTTTCTTCTGCAACCTTCGCCATCGGCAAAGACGCGCACGCTACCGGTCTACAACTCCTAGTTCTGATCTAGAAGACAGTTCACGAAGATTGTCAGGTCACGGCCGTCGGTCGATTGATCGGCGTTCATGTCGGCCATGGTCGAGAGCGCGGGATCTGCGTCGGGATCGAGCAGCACGCTCGTGAATGAGGCGATGTCGCTCTCGTCCTGGTCGCCGTCGCCGTCGAAGTCGCCGCACCTGCGGGACAACAGGCGAAATGATTTCATTTGCTGGCGCGTAAATCCGGCTGAGATGCCTTCCGGCTCCACCGGCAAATCGGCTTCATCCGTTTCAATGTGCGAGATGATTTTCGCGGCGTTAACGTTGCGCGGGAATAGCTGAATGCCGGCGGTTTGCGGCGAATCGGAGAGATTCCAAAGCCGCGCGACCAGGCCGGCCCCGGGCGATTCCGCGGGCTTGAAGGCCCAAAGCACGGCGCTTTGGTTCGAGAGGGTCACGGCGGAGAATTCCGCGGCGGGCAATCGCACGGTTGCACCGCTGATTGCACCGCAGACCAGCGGATTCTGATGTGACAAGGCCATCTTCATGGCTGCGACCGGGTCGTAGGCATCGTGCGTTTTCAGGGCAAAGCGATGCGTAAAATGATCGTCGCCGCCCTGATTGGGCAGGCCGTGCGAGCCGTTGGCGACGTTTCCGCCGGCGAGAACAGTGATCGAGGGCGTCGTCGTGTCGAGGGCGCCAATCGTGCTGGCGCCGAGCTTGAAGAAATAGGCGTCGGCGTTGGAAAGTGTCAGGCCGACGGTTCCATCGCCGGTGATGTCCGCGAAGTGATTAAGGGTGAGCCAGTCGTAGCGGGCATTGCGATGGGAATAATCTCCGCCAGCCGTCGACAGCTTAGCCTGTAGAATAGCGCCAACCTCTTCGTGCCGCACGATTGGATTCGCCAGATTGAATCCAAAAGCATACGTCCGGGTCGATTCGAAATTCTCAGTGATCTCGTTGTGAATATCGATGCGGTCGATGTCGTGATAGAGCGTCACCCGGGTTACGTGAGCGACCGGTGACCCGGCGAGGGCCTTCAGCGTGACGCTGGCCGGACCGGCGTCTTCCAGGACAATTGTCCCGGTTGAAATGCCCAGATCATTCATCATTCGGCCGCTGATCGATTGAACGAATTCGCGGTTTCCCCGCGCCTTGTCGATCAGGCTCACGATCGCGCCGCGCGGCGCGACGCCGACACGATAACGGTCGTTTTCGATAATCTTTAAATCGGCTTCGTCTTCAACCGTGGCCGCGTCGGCGAACGTTTGGCCGGACCCGGGACGTATTTCGAACACCCGATAGCCGAAAGACGGTACGCCGCGCGCGAGCACGCGCAGGTGGGCTTGGCCGTCGATGGAGATGATCTGAGAAGGGGTCTCGTCCTGCGTGGCGACGTCGATGACGTGAACCGGCGTCGGGCCGGCGTAAGCGAAATCGGCCACGTCGTCGCGCGGCCAGCTCAATGGGTTGAATACAAAGAACCGCGGGTGGGAACCAGGCAACGGAATCAGAGTGCCGAGCGCCTGACGCGCGTCATCGTGAAGCGAATCGACGTATGATTCGATCTGGGTCGCGATTTCGTGCTGCCAGTCGATGCGCTTCTGGACGCCGGCGGCGCCTGTCTGCGGTCCGACCATACCGAAATCATGTTCGTAGAAGAGACCCATGTTGAGAAACGCCAGTTCCGAAATCGTCTCCCGTCCGGACATGAAGTCTGCATCGAAGAGACTGACGACTGCGGCCATCGCTTCGGCGGCGCGGAGCTTTTCGAGGGAGCGTTTGACCCGGGCGGACGTCTCGGCCATGCCGGCGCAATATAGCTCCCATTCGTTCCCGAAGCTGACAGTCTTTGCAGGCAGCGCCGCGACGTTATGGGAGGCTTCGAAGTCGGCGAAGAAGTCCAGTTCATTCGAGACGATGACCTGCCTCGACGCATTGCTCATCGTCTGCGCGACGGTGACGAACTGATTTGTCTGCGTCTGGAAATCGTCCCAGCCATGGCCGAAGCATCCGATCACGTCGTAGGGATATCGCGCGGCAAAGCCGTTGAACGGTGCATTGGTGGTGACATAGTTGACGACCGCCGACGGGTTTCGCGCCTCGGCGTACCCGCCCATGTTCTCGTTGCCCGACAGCATGGAGTTCCACTTCATCAGGAGTTCGGCGCCGTCGAGGCCGCGGGCGCGATAGATTTCGTGCTCGCGATCGCCGGCGTTCGGCACGTGCGAGTCGCAACCGCAAATACCCTTCCAGGTGTATTTCGCTCCCGCTCCGGCCCATAACGACGCAAGCCCCAGCGGCTGCGTTTGATTCTCGATGGCGTTTGCCATGCGGAACCGCAAGCCGTGCTGCCGCTCAATGCGTCCGGGATAGTACATGCCGCGGATCACGGCTTCCGCGGGCGTCGCGCCGAGGCAGACGCAGAGCGGGTTCAGCGGAACGCTGATGTGTCCGTCGGCGATGCGGTCAATCAGCCGCTGGAACTGCTGCTGCGTCCGATATTTTTCGTAGGTCCAGAGCCAGAGGTGGCCATCACAGTTCCAGCGGCTTTGGAATTCGGGCGGGTTTTCGTCGGTGTCGTCGGCGCGATCGAGGTAGTAGTCGAGCGTGTTCAGGAAGGCGTCGCGATACTGGTCGTCGTCGGCGGTCCAGAAGTAGTCCGTGTGATCGTCGGGAGCGATGTAAACGCGCTGGGTCTGGCCCTGCAGCCCGGCGGGCAGTAGGGAGCTGAAGGCGAAAATGAAACAAATGTATTGCATTGGTACGGTGCGGCGAGTGAGTGGCGGTGCGTCATCGGTTCAGAGTAGGGACAGTGCCATTGTATCGCTCCAAAAGCGTTGCTCGCAAGGAAATGGGTCCGGTAAGGCGCCTGAACCATACCCTAGGCGGACAAT
>DATMEE010000586.1:0-3796 GCA_035557035.1 Phycisphaerae bacterium | reverse complement strand
AGCGACTCTCGCGCGCGATCGGGCAGCGTCGAGGCGAGTTCGCAAGCGATCGTATCGTCTCCACCGTGCGGTTAAACCACTGTGCCGCATGATCCGGGGAATCCAATGCAATCTGCATATGGATGTCTGCAAGATCGCGCTCGGCCGGGCGCTCCACGATGACCTCGAACCGCTTCATTCAGGAATCTTGAGCTTGCGGCGAAGCGATGCGAAAACCTGTTCCGCTGGACGGCCCCGCTTGCGCCGCATCGACTCGAGCCCACGCCGGATTCCCTCATTGGCTTCGCGGGAATCCAGCATGTCCAGCAACGACTGGTACGCGGCAGCATCCTGAATGACAACTTCCGCCCTGCCATTGATCGTCAGAACCTCTGGTCGCCCGCTTCGCTTCAGCCCCCGGATGCGTTGCTTGTGGTTGCGCAAAAATTCTGTCAGGGGGCGGATTTCATTGATTCGGACCATAGCTCGCTCCTCATACAATTATCACATTATTATATGATTCTGTTCTGTGGCGGGCAACACCTGAAATATCACGACGGATTGAATATCGAGACGCCGGCTTTTTTGGCAGCCTGAATTAGCTTCTTATCTATCGTTGCCAGTGGAATCTGCAACCGCAGCGACACGTCCAGATAGCTCGCGTCATACGACGTTAATCCGAACTGCCGACCGATCTCTCGAATTCGGCCCAGGTAGTCCCCGCGGGCAAACGGTTCGATCCGTATGTCCATCTCTGCGAGCAGCTCTGCTATCGCATTTGCTCTCTCGGGAGTAACGCGCTTACGCCGTTCTGCCATCAGCAGCGCGTTTGATGCCTCAAGCTCCCAAATCGGACTCGAATAAACTTCGGAATTTGGCGCCGCAAGCAGTACGCGATCTCCGTACGGCTCCGGTTCATCATCGAAGCACCAACTCATCGTCACAGAGCAATCGATCGCAAACCGGTTGTTCAGCGCCGGCCCTCGTCAATTAATTGTCGAATCGTAATTCCGTTCAAGCGACAACCTTTGCGCAATCGCCGGAACGCCTCAACCAATTCCTGCCCAGTTCTCTGGCGGGACTGGCGGATCGGCACCAACTTCGCAATCGCCACTCCATGACGCGTGATGGTGATTTCTTCACCCTTTTCAACCACGTCGAGAAATTCGGACAGGCGGCTTTTCGCTTCGTAGGCGCCGATCACTTTCATAAGCATCACCTTAGACTAGTATAGACTAGTCTAAGCCTTTACGGCAACTCCCTATAATCAGAACGCCTGCACCCCGCAAAGCTGGCTCCCCACGATCAGCTCATGGATCGTCTCCGTTCCCTCGTAGGTAATCACGCTCTCCAGGTTCAGCATGTGCCGGATCGAGTGGCACTCCACGCTGATCCCCGCGGCGCCCAGGATGTCCCGCGCGTCGCGGGCCACGTCCAGCCCCATTCGCACGTTGTTCCACTTCGCCAGTGAAACCTGCGAATGGTGCATGGTCCCCTCGTCCTTCATCCGCCCCAGTTGCAGCGACAGAAGCTGCGCCGTGGTGATCCGCCGGCACATGTCCGCCAGCCGCCGCTGAATCGTCTGGGTGTGCGAGATCGGCCGCTTGAACACCACCCGCACCTTCGCCCACTCCAGCGCTTCGCGGAAACAGGCGATGGCCGCCCCGATGGCGCCCCAGGTGATGCCGTACCGCGCCTGAGTCAGGCATCCCAGCGGCCCTTTGAGCCCCTGCACGTTGGGCAGCAAATTCGCCTCCGGCACGCGCACGTTGTCGAAGAACAGCTCGCTGGTCAGGCTGGCCCGCAGCGACATCTTCCGCAGAATGTCGCGCGTCGTGTAGCCGGGCATGTCCTTCTCGATCAGAAACCCGCGCACCCCCTGCTCCGTCGTGGCCCACACGATCGCCACGTCGGCGATCGATCCGTTGGTGATCCACATCTTCGCCCCGTTGATCACCCAGTCGCCGCCCTTTTTCACCGCGTGGGTCTTCATCGTGCCCGGGTCGCTGCCGCCGTCCGGTTCTGTGAGTCCAAAACACCCGATCAGCTCGCCGCGCGACATCCCCGGCAGCCACCGCTGCCGCTGCTCCTCGGTGCCGTAGGTGAGGATCGGGTACATGCACAGGCTTCCCTGCACCGAGACGAAGCTGCGCACCCCGCTGTCGCCGCGCTCCAGTTCCTGGCAGATCAGGCCATAGCAGACGTTGTTCAGCCCCGCGCAGTCGTAACCCTCGATGTTGCAGCCCAGCAGGCCCAGCCCGGCGATCTCGGGGATCAGCTCGCGCGGGAACCGGTGCTCGTCGAAGGCGTGGCCGATGATGGGGATCACCCGCTCGTCGACAAACCGTGCGACGGTCTCCTGCACCTGCCGCTCCTCGTCGGAAAGCAGAGTCTTGATGTTGTAGAAGTCGTACGTGTCCGGAGTGATCGCCGAAGCGGGCGCGTGTGCGGCCATGTCGTGGGGTCCTCATGCTTAAACAAAGTTTGAAACAGCCCCGCAGTATAAGCCCGCGCACCATGAATTTCACCCCGTAGAGTGTTGTGCGAAGCATGTGCGGCACCGGCGAACCTGCGCGGGATCGCGCTGCCGAACCGCCTCGACGTTTACGAGGGGCGACCTTGATCGATATAATGGAGCGGTGGGTCCGTAGCGCCACCTGTAGCCGGCTGCACCGTGTCTAAGGAACTTGAAATGAACTGGCGAGATCATATTTCCTCCGATCCCCAGATTTGTCACGGCACCGCTTGCATCAAGGGGACGCGGGTGATGGTTTCTGTCATTCTTGACAGCCTTGGCGCCGGCGAGGCCCCCGCTGAAATCGCATCGGCATACCAGGTCAGTGAAGAGGACATCCAGGCGACGCTTCATTATGCGGCGGAACTGACCCGCGAGCGCGTTGTTCCGCTGCCAGGGGCCGCGTGATGCGGTTCAAAACGGATGAGAACGTCCATCCGGAGATTGCTGATTTGTTGCGGGCGCACGGTCACGATGCTGTCACCATTTGGGATCAAGGGCTGAGGGGAAACCCCGATTCTGGCATCGCCTCTGTGTGTCGTTCAGAAGGCCGAACGATCGTCACGTTCGATCTGGGCTTTTCAGATATCCGCGAATATCCGCCGGAGGAATTCTCGGGCATCATCGTTCTGAGGCTCGCGCTACAACATCGGCGGCACGTTTACCGCGCGATGCAACGGGTCATCAGCATGCTCGCTCGCGAACCGCTCGCCGGCCGGCTTTGGATTGTAGAGGAAAGTGATTTGCGAATTCGGTAAACAACACGGAAATACACAACTGTGAGCGCGAGCAGATACGTAGTTCTACTGTGGACACAGAAGGCGTTGCGACTTAACGGCCATCGCCGCTTTCGCCCGTGGTCAGATTCACCGTGCGGCTTTGCCCCGTCGCCAGATCAATGAACACCATCATGTCTGGCCGCTTCCCCGTCGGCTGCGACCGGTCGACAAAACCGGTGAAAACGACCGACGCCTGGCCGTCGCAGAGGTGCTGCAGATCGGCCAGCCCAGTGGATCGCGTCCAGTGGACAGCGCCGTCGAAACCCAGTCGGGTGACGTGCCACGGATTTTCGTCGCCTAGCGCCTTGCGATGCAGAATCAGGCAGGACTTGGCCCGCTTCGGAACTGCCGCGGCGCGCGGCGCATCGGTCTTTTGATTGGTCTCCGGCTGGATGATGGCATCGTCCACCATCCAGACATGGTCCCGGTTCGGCCGGCGCAGAAATCCGCCCATCAGGAACCGCTCGTCGCTCACCTGCGATGCGCTGGAGGGATCGGGCGCGACCTGTCCCTCGGGATAAAT